>JBILLC010000029.1:0-9981 GCA_044376275.1 Chthoniobacteraceae bacterium
TGTGGCGAGTTGGAGTGTGGCGCTGTTGGAGTACCTTTTTTTGATTCCCGCCAATCGCATTGGTAATACGGCGTATTCGGTGGCTCAGTTGAAAGTTCTGCAGGAGGTGATCAGCCTGACTTTGTTCATGCCGTTCTCAGCTCTGTACCTGCAACAGCCGATGAAATTGGATTTTGTCTGGTCAGCCATGTGCATGGTGGGCGCGGTGTATTTCATGTTCCGCTGAGTACAAAAGACCGCGAGTCGGGCGAGAAAAGTGGACAGGGCTCAACGCGAAAAAATACTTTGTCGCTCTGCAAACGTGCAGTTCAGTTTCATAAACTCAGCGAATCCAGCAACTCCACCGGTTACTCTATAAACGCCGCAATCATTCTCCTCCGACTCTCGAGCCGCCCCGCGAACCGCACGATAAACCGGTATCCAGTTCACTTGCTTACACGTGACTTCCCTTTCACTTCAACTAACGAGCCTCTGCGAACTTCGCCATGTTCAAAAACGCGGAAATGCGCTCTGACCCTGTCGGCTGCGAGCGGGGTGTCATAAAGAGCGACCTCATCAATTCGTCCCTCCAAGCCGTCAACACCGTCGAATCGCCCGCCAAGAAATGCCATCTGCGCTCGTTCATTGAGCTCGACGCTTGCTTGACCGTGAATCTCTAGTTTGCCGTCCAAATATACCCGTACGGCAGCCCGCTCGCGGACGAACACAACATGGTGCCACCGTTCGTTTGAAAGCGGAGTCGACCCGCAAAGCGCAGCCTCAAATCCAGCGCCCTTCCAAAACAAAAGACAGCCTGGCGTTGTGCTCGGTGCGTTTCCGGCGATTCCCAAGTGGTCTCCTAAGCCCTTTTTGTCGCCATCCACTCCTCTGGAAAAAAGCCAACCCGCCACGGGCCGCAGATGATGCGGCATGCCGTTCCACACCCAGAATTCCATGGTGTAGTGGGGCCCAAGTTCATGCAGCATGATTTTCAGGCGTCCGCCGACAAAATGCGCCGCCCGGTTGACTCCGTCCCCCTGAAAAACAGATTCCACTTCAGGGCGTTGCGATTTCGCGCCGCCCCATCGCTGCACACCCGGCAGCCCGAAGACAACGCCGTCTTCGAAAACAGCTTTGTGCCTGCCAAACCGGTCACGCGGACCAACCCCGCCCAAATCATTCAACCTCCAAAATGCTTGCGGACGATCCTCCAAAATCGCGTCTTCATAACGACTTGATGAATCACCGGGCGGCTTGCGATTCAAACCGCTCACCGATTCCAGCAACCGCAGGGATTCCTCCACGACTTTTGGCTCCGCACCGACCTCCATGGATGCGGTGCGCGCCAGCCATGTGGTGTAACCGCCCAGCTTGTGTTGCTCGGGAGGAGGCACATACCCCTCGCTGCCATTCGCCAAGCCGACGTGAAATGTGACCTCGAGCGGACTCTGCTCCTTGATCTTTAATCCAGTGAGCGCGAATGCCTCAAACGGCAGGGCTGTAATACCAAGACTGCCAATTTGTAGCGCTTGCAGCTTAACTTCCCGCTGCGGCTCGGCTGCGATTAAAATCTGCTCTCTGGCATAAACTTCCTGCGGTGTGCGTGGCGGCCGCCGCCCAAGTGCGGCAGTGAGGTTTCGTGCCCACGAAAGCCGCATTTCGTCAGGCATCCGTCGATTCAAGGTAATCTTTGACTCGCACATCCGAATGGGAATGCGCGAATGATGCGGAATACTTCGAGAAGCCTGAGCAACGATCTGCACAAGGCTCTTGGCGTAGTCGGTGGGATGCTTTTGTCGGGGCTGGCTGTAGTCCATCCACTGGGCATCGCCACATGTTCCCTGCGACATGACTCCAACAAAGATCTTTGGATCGGCGCCCAACGCCCGGCCGAGTCCACTCGCGAATTCTCCGAAGTAATCGGCCGACAATGGCTCGGCACCCAAGTAGTGCATTGAAAAATTCGCAAGCAATGCGAGTGGTTCACCAGACTGCGTTTGAATGGAGAGAATTCCCACCGCGGGATCAACCGGTCCGCTGGGCGAAACTACATTTGGGTTGCCGTATCCGGGATGCATGTTGGCGCGGGCGGAGCGCTCGCCGAAAGGGTCCATCTGGGCATGCGCAGGCTGGAAAATCCATCGCCTGCAGTGTGTAAAGCCCCATGCCGGCACCGAAGTCCATCCGATGCGCGCCGGTTCCAGAAGCTCGTTCGCGCGCTCAATCGCCTCTGCAATCTTGCGCGTCAGAAACCACGCGTAAGCCCAGTCTACTTCGGTTCCAAGACACGCCATCACCGAAGGCGCGGAATGCGTGTGCGTCGCGGAGACAAGCATTCTTTCAGTCAAAATACCTGTTCGCTCGAAGGCGATGTGCTTGGCTTCATCCAGTAGCTCGCGTCCGATCGTGAGCGAATCGACCACACAGATCGCGAACCGCTCCTTGCCGCTCTCAAGCACAATCGCCCGCGCATGCAGTCGGTCTTTCACTGTGTCCACCTCGCGGCTTAAAAACTCGCCGTTGACTGTGACGGGCAGTGTTTCTGGGGTGATATCGATTGCGCATGCGCCCGCACGCACTGCAGCGAAAGCTGCGTCCAGTGCTGAATCAGAATCCAAGCTCTTGCCGAAACCAGCCAGCGCACCGAACACTAGAAGAAAAGCTAAAAACGGCAGACATACGTATCGGAAACAAACCAGGCAACTTCTTTTCGATCCTGCACAGGAAGCTGTAAACAGACGTGATCGCATTTGAATCAAGGATCGCTTTTCAAAAGGAAGACGAGCGTCACGCAGGTGCCCTCCATCCGGAGTAATATTCGATCAGGCGTTCACCACAGCGGCGGCGGAAGCGGGTGCAGCAAGCGCATCCAACTCTCGGTCAAAAGAGGCTGTGTTTCCAAACTTGACCCACGCAAACGGCAACAGCAGTGACACCCATGCTTGAATTTCACGCTCGCAATTGGTAATGATCGCGCCGAGACGAACATCAAACTCCGCCCAGCGTGGGGTTAGTTAAAACTCAGACGCAAACGGCAGTGCCACGTCCGATGCGCATCAACCCGGCATCAGGGTTTTGGGGCGTTGGGATCGGTTGTCTTCGGTTTCGAAGACGAGGGCGTGGTTGAGGATGGAGTACTCGCAGAGGTCGACACCGGCGGAGGGGCGGTTGCCGTGCTCGGGCGCGAGGGCGAAGGTGGCGGCGACGCGGACGGCGTGCCGGCCCCACCGACGGATCTTGAACTGCCGAACGAAGCGCTGGATTGGACGGGCGCAGTGTTTACCGAGCGCGTTGAGGACGGAGCGGGAAACTGGTTCGTGGATGGCTGCGCGGAAGCTGGCTGCCGTAAGTTGCTTTGCGGAATCACCACACTTTGCTGCCCTGCGGACTGGACTTGCCGCGTGGATACACCAGAACCGACTGGCGCTGTGGTGACGGTGGAGCCGAAGGGGGAAGTGATGACAGTACCTCTACCACTCTCCTGCCGAATCGTCGGTTGCAACGCACTGCCCTGCTGCGAAACAAAACCCTGGGGTGAGGCAACGCCCACAGGCAAGCTGCTGCGCGTTGATTTGACCGATTGAGCCGGCTGAGCCGGCTGAGTCGTTTGAGACGGGGAAGCAGCTGGACGGCCGATCTCGATCGTTGAAATGATCTGCGCAGACGGCTGGCCGCGCTGAGTTGAAAAAGATGACGTTTTGCTGCTCGCATTCGGAACCGGTGCAGGTGCCGTCGAAATGGCGCGTCCAGAGCTTGCGCTCGGACTCGCGATCGGGGGGGGCGGCGGGAGATTGGATCCGGACGGGATTTCGACCTTCTTATCGACGTTCCTATCGACGTTCTTAATCACCACCGGTGGGGCGGGCGGCACGGGCTTGGGCGCTGCGACCGGCATTTGGATCGGCGCGGGAGCGGTGGGAAAGACGGGTTTCGCCACAACAGGCGTCTCCTGAACCGGTGCAGGCGCGGGGAGAACGACGGGCGGCGCGGCGGATGCAGCCGGCTTTGCCGAAACACCGGCAGGTGAGGTTGCAGGGGCTGCAGAGGTTGAGGTGGTTGAAGTGGGGGCCACAGGAACAGCGACCGCTGAGGTAGCTACCGAAGCGGACGTGGATTTCGCAGGAGGAGAATTTACGACTGGAATCGAACTGCTAACCGGGTTCGCCGGATTCGCTCCAACTGCGCTTGGAGTGGCGGAAACCGCGGAGCCTGCTTGGGGGATCGCCGCCGGAGCGGGGCGTGGTAAAGGCTGAGAAGGAGGCACAAAACCACCGCTCGCAAACGGATCCCTCATGGCTGGGGCCGATCTTAAACTCTGAACGGGCGGTGCGGTATTGAACGACCCATTCAAAAGCACAGTATCGAGCGATCCAGAAGTCGCGCTCAAGGAGCCAGCACCCGCATTTTGCGATCCACTTGAAAGGAGGTGGCTGCCGCTGGATGTCACGCTCCCAGTCGCCGCCAGTGAACCGCCGGTTTGCGCTCCAGTTTTAGGAGCGATACCCGGAAGCGTCGCGGGGCTGTGCGCGGGGCTGTGCGCAGGGTTCTGATTCGCAACAGGGGTGGCAGGAGCCGGGTGCGGCCCTTGAACAGGCGCGGGATTGGAGATGATCGCATTGCCGCCGGGTTTGAGCGTCTGCGGCGGTGTTGTTTGTGAGGACGGCGATAAAGGCTGAATAACGCCGGTGGTGGCGGAGACCGGCGGAACCGTGCCGGGTTGGGTTGGATTCAAGTGTGGAACCTGGGCACTGGTGTTTGAATTGATTTGCGTGCCTGGAGTTGGAGTCTGCGGAGCGCTTAGATGAAGCGGCGTTTTCGAATGCTCCTCGGCCAACACCAACCGTTTTTCCTGTTCGGAAATAGGTTTCGGAGCCATCCGCATTTCGTTGAGAATCGCCGGTCCGCCCGCCGGAGTCGGGGTTTTCGCGGTCAGGGTCGTTCTCTGTTTATCCCACTCCTGACTCACGTACTTGGATACATCACGCACCTCTTGACGGTCCGTGGACCAGCCGCGCGCGGTCTGGCGCTGCACTGGGAGCGGGGCGACAGCGAAATGATGCGGCTGCGGTTTGCATACCCGGATCGGGGCGGGCAAAAACAGGCAGTCACGCGCGATGAACCCCGAAAAGCCAAGGCCTGTTCCATAGGAAACAAATACACTGAAACTCGGCTCGCGGACCAACCGCAGTGTTGGCACCGGGTGGGCGCAACGGCTGTTGACCCAAACGTAGCTCGGGCCCGCGCAGAAAATCGTCTCCTGATGCACCGTGATGTGGGTCACATTGCGCGTGGTGACAAACACACCAGTGTTGCGTGCGACCGGAAAAACCACCTCGCGCATGTACGGCGAACCAAAATCTTCCACCGTGCAAAACCGGTAATACCCGGGCCCGATGTCACTTTGCACATCCACCCACGAGCCGATGCCGCGCTTCGCATTCCAAGGGACCTCGGGAGGAAGCGGCGCCCAGCCCACGTACTTGTCGCCCGAACGCCACGAAACCCAGGCGGGCCCCCAGTCCTGGCCGGGAACCCAGCACCAGCCTTCGCTCGTCATCAGCCAGCGGCCGTAGTGAAACACGATGCTTCCAAACGGTTCCCGACTCACCCATGTCCAGCCGGCATCGGTGTATGCCCAGTAGCCCTCCGTGTACGGCGCCCAGTGGGGCTCCACATCGGGACTCCAACACGTCCCGTAACCGGCCACCTCAAGCCAACGTCCATACGGCGCGAGCGCCGCGGTAAACTCGCCGAAATCAGCTTCCAGAGCAACCCCAACGGCTCCGCCCACGGCCGCACCGCGCATTGGAACCGCCGCGCCCAAGTGCAGAAAAACCGCTGCAATCACCATCACCGCACTCAACGACACTCGATTGGTTCGCATAAAATGAAGGGGAACGTGTACGCGAAGATCTCGCAATCCACTTTCAAAAATATAGCCCAAGGTTTTTGAGTGACCACTTGAAATTCAACGGATTTCAAAACACAAATGCGGCGCTGCCCGGCACCCGGGCCTCGTTTTTCATCCTCTCTCCTCATCCCATCCAATTGACTGGCACCAAATTTCAGCCAACCACTCAATGAAACCCACCCCCCTCCACGCTCTGATCCGCACCCTGCTGCTGCTCTGCCCGCTTTCCTACATTCCCCCGGCACTTGGTGCGTCCAAGCCCAATGTGGTGTTCATCGCCATCGACGATCAAAACGACTGGATCGGTCACATGGGCGGGCATCCGCTTGCCAAAACCCCGAACCTCGACCGCCTCGCCTCGCGAGGCACCACCTTTCTAAACGCCCATTGCAACGCCCCCCTTTGCAACCCCTCGCGCACCAGCCTGCTGCTGGGCTTGCGCCCGACCACCACCGGCGTTTACGGACTCTCGCCATCGTTCCGCGCACTGCCCGACTGGAAAGACCGCGTCTCGCTCCCGCAGCATTTTAGCGCGCACGGCTACAAGACTCTTTCCGGCGGGAAAATCTTCCACCACGGCAGCGGGGCCGAGGGCCGCAAAGGCGCGTCCGGAGCGGCAGCGCCGTCACCCGAATTTCAAGTGCTAGGGAAAGTTGGCGGCATCGGTGCCAAGCCCCAAACCAAGCTGATCGGCCCCACGCCGATGGGCAACCATCCCGCGATGGATTGGGGCGTGTTTCCGCACCGGGACGAGGACAAGGGGGACTATCAGCTGGCCTCCTGGGCGATCGAGCAAATTGAAAACTCCAGCAAGGAGGAGCCCTTCTTTCTTGCGACCGGTTTTTTTCTGCCGCACGTGCCCTGTTATGCAACACAGCGATGGTTCGACTTGTATCCGGACGATGACAGCGTGCTGCCTAAAATCCGGCCAGATGACCGTGGAGACACACCCCGTTTCTCCTGGTACCTGCACTGGAACCTGCCCGAGCCCAGATTCACCTGGCTGCAGCAAAATAACCAGTGGCGCAACCTTGTCCGCAGCTATCTGGCTTGCACAAGTTTTGTTGATGCACAGGTGGGCCGCATCCTCGACGCGCTCGAGCGCACAGGGCTTTCAGAAAACACCATTGTGGTGCTCTGGGGTGATCACGGCTGGCATCTGGGCGAGAAAGGGCTCACGGGCAAAAACACACTTTGGGAGCGTGCAACGCGGGTGCCCTTGATTTTTGCAGGCCCTGGGGTCAAGCCCGGCGGACGGTGCTTGCAGCCTGCGGAGCTGCTGGACATCTACCCCACGCTGAACGAACTATGCGGCCTGAGCGCCATCGCAGATTTGGAGGGAATCAGTCTCACCCCGCAGCTAAAACGCGCCGACGCCAAGCGGGAGCGTCCGGCAATCACCAGCCACAACCAGGGCAACCATGCCGTTCGCAGCGAGCGGTGGCGTTACATCCGTTACGCGGACCATACCGAGGAGCTCTACGACATGCAGGCAGATCCAGCCGAGTGGACGAATTTAATCGGCACCCAGGGGATTGAAGAAATCGTGGCTTCCCACAAAAAATGGCTTCCTAAGATCGATGTTCCTCCGGCGGCGGGCAGCGCACACCGGGTGCTCACGTATGATCCGCGATCGGACGAGGCGGAGTGGGAGGGAAAAACCGTGAAACGCTCCGACCCGATCCCGCAATAGGGATTTGATTCGCGTCGCAAAAAAAGAAGGCCGCCGCTCAGCATGCCGCGAGATTCTGCATTTCAAAAAAGCTCCAGTTGAGCCGGCTTTCCATCGGGACCGGCGTCCGGAGCGATCAGAGCGCAGGAATAGATCGGTCTTTCGATCGCAGGCATGCGGTGGTGCCCGTAAATCTTGCGCTCGATGTGGGAAGCGGACCGCGTGAGTATCAATATTTGGGGCGAGCTGGAGGCTCGATCCCATAACCCTCGGATCACACAGCCCTCGGGAACCTCGCCCCAATGCAGTCGCCCATCGCGGGAGGAGCGCTCTGCGAAACGGGATGCTGGAACATCCACCGGCTCGAACCCCTGTTTGAGCCACCAGGAAAGTCTTTCACTGCGCGCGAATCCGCCCCAAATCGCACGATCAAAACCAGCACCAACCCATGCTGCAATCAAACGGCCTGGGCGGTGCAGGGCGGTCATGGATTCAAACACTGCGCACACGTCCTCGATTCTTTCCGACTGAAAGCAAAATTCAACGCGAGCTTTGCACTCCATTGAATTTTTTACACCCTTTGAATCCCGTGGGTATGCTCCTCCTGCGAATTCGCTCCTAGGCCGCGCGCAACAAAAACAATGTCGCCTTCGCTTTAAAAGCCTCACCAAACTCTCCGCCAAGGCATCATCCTGTTTTCACTTCTCAAAGCGACGCCGCTTTGCAGCCAGCGCTCAACTTTAGTGGGAGCTGTCCGCTCAAATTCAATGCCGCCGCCAGATGGGCGGCCGAGGGTCGCCGAGATTCACCCGAGCACAGGGTGAATCACTCATCGCCCACCGCCACCGAATGGGTTTGTTCTTGTCGCTGATTCCAAATGATTTATAGTCACTCCGTATGTTGCAGCCCACCCCGGAGCATCAGAGGCTTCTTGAAGACAAGGAGCGAACGGCCAACTGGCGTCGATGGGGGCCTTATTTGTCAGAGAGGCAGTGGGGGACCGTGCGCGAGGACTACTCCAGCGATGGAGACGCCTGGCGGTATTTTCCGCATGATCACGCGCGAAAACGGGCGTACCGCTGGGGTGAGGACGGTCTCCTCGGATTTTGTGACAGGCAGAGCAGGCTTTGTTTCGCTCTCTCACTTTGGAACCACAGCGACCCGATTTTAAAGGAGCGTCTTTTTGGCCTGACTAACCCCGAGGGCAATCACGGCGAAGATGTCAAAGAGATCTGGTACTACCTTGACTCAACCCCGACTCACTCGTACGCGAAAGCACTCTACAAATACCCGCAGCGCGCTTATCCCTACGCCCAGTTGATCGCAGCCAACGCGGAGCGCGGAAAATGCGACCGCGAATTCGAAATCCAAGACACGGGAATTTTCGACGACGGCAGGTATTTTGACGTTTTCATCGAATACGCCAAAGCGGCTCCCGAAGACATTCTCATCCAAATCACCATCTGCAACCGCAGCGCTCAAACAGCACCATTGGACGTGCTGCCGCATCTTTGGTTTCGGAACACTTGGTCCTGGGGCCCGTGTCATGGAGCTGTCGCAAACAGACCCGTCCTTAAACTTGCAGGTGCAGGGAAAGTCTCCGCCACTCACGAGTCACTCGGCGTATTTACATGGAGGATGGAGGAGAACGTTCCAATCCTGTTTACAGAAAACGAAACGAACACCCAATCGCTGTATGACGTGCCCAATCAAAGTGCGCGCCACAAAGACGGGATACACGATGCTGTGATTGACGGAAAAAGCGAAGCCGTCTCGGCCGATGCCGGAACGAAATGCGCAGCGCATTACAAGTTGAACATTCCCGCTTTTGGCAGCCATGTGATCAAACTGCGCCTCTCTCGGGATATCCATGATCCGGGCGATGCACGCGCGTTTGTGGATTTTTCAGACTCGCTTGATTCACGCCGTAAGGAGGCTGACGATTATTATCGAACAAAAATTTCGGAGTCCTTGAATGAGGACCAGCGTCTGGTGGTGCGACAGGCCTACGCCGGCTTGCTTTGGTCAAAGCAATACTACCAGTTCGTAGTCCCGGAGTGGCTCAATGGGGACTCGAATTCACCACCGCCTGATGAGTCACGGCGGAAGATTCGCAACGGCGACTGGGGGCACCTCTACGCCGCGGACATTCTTTCAATGCCGGACAAGTGGGAGTATCCGTGGTTCGCGGCTTGGGATCTTTCCTTCCACATGATTCCAATGGCCAAAATCGACAGTGATTTTGCGAAGTCTCAATTGGAGCTCATTCTGCGCGAGTGGTACATGCATCCAAGCGGCCAGATTCCCGCGTACGAGTGGAATTTCAATGATGTGAATCCACCGGTTCACGCATGGGCTTGCTGGCGCGTTTATAAGATCAGCGGGACGAGGAAGCATCGGGACATGCTTTTTTTGGAAC
>JBILLC010000030.1:0-9978 GCA_044376275.1 Chthoniobacteraceae bacterium
CTCTCCCGAAAAGGGCGCGAGTAGCGAGTCATGGAGTCAGTGGAATCCCGCTTTCAGTTCATACGATGTGGTTTTGAGTAATTACAACGGACAGCTTTGGCCTGAGGGGGTTCGGGCGGCATTCGAAAAATATGTCTCGGATGGCGGCGGCTTTGTTTGCGTGCACGCGGCGAACAACTCATTCCCTGAATGGCTGGAGTACAATCGGATGATTGGTATCGGTGGCTGGGGTGGGCGAAATGAGAAGAACGGCCCTTATCTTTACGTGAAGGACGGGAAGGTTGTTCGTGACACCGCCCCGGGCGGAGGTGGTTCTCACGGCGCGCAGCAGGAGTTTGTTGTGGAAATGCTCAACCTGTCCCACCCAATTACTGCGGGAATGCCTGTGCGCTGGCTTCATGCAAAGGATGAGCTCTACGACTCTCTCCGCGGGCCTGCGGAAAATGTCGAGGTCCTCGCATACGCATTCAGCGTCAAAAGCCAGAAGAACGAGCCAATGATCATGACGCTCTCGTATGGAAAGGGGCGGGTCTTCCACACGCCGATGGGGCACGCTGATTACTCGATGAAGTGCGTCGGTTTTCAATCCGTAATGCTTCGCGGCACCGAGTGGGCAGCAACTGGAAGTGCTTCTATTTCTCTGCCAAAAGAATTTCCGAGTGCCGATGCGGCTTTATCGATTCCGTGATTCGTGTTGCAGTGGGTAGAACGTCGGCGTGTTGTGGAAGTTGAACGAGGTTCTTAGCGCGGAGCGTTCACCGGCGATTGCGCAAAGTTGCTGCAGCGAATGCTCGCGCGTTAAATCGGAACACGTGCAGCACGTCGTGCTGCGCTGCCGATCAGCTCGCTCCGTCGCTGTTTTCGCTTACGCAAGAATCTCTCGCACCACGCGGGACGGGTCAACGCCGGTAAGGCGAAAATCAAGCCCCTGATGCCTGAAAGTGAAGCGTTCGTGGTTGATTCCGAGCAGATGCAGAATGGTTGCATGCAGGTCGTGTACATGCACGCCATCCCTGGCAACATTGTAACTAAAGTCGTCTGTCGCCCCGTGAGTATAGCCGGCTCTTACTCCGCCTCCGGCCATCCATATCGTGAAACATCTCGGATGATGATCGCGGCCCGCCTCGGGGCTGTCCCACTTGCCCTGTCCCGCAACGCCGCGTCCGAATTCGCCGCCCCAAATCACAAGCGTGTCGTCGAGCAGTCCTCGGCGTTTCAAATCGATTACGAGTGCTGCACTTGCTTGATCGGTGTCGCGGCAGCGAGCGGTGCACCACGAAGTCAGACGACTATGGTGATCCCAGTCTGGGTGGAACAACTGGACAAAGCGCACTCCGCGCTCAATGAGGCGGCGCGCAAGGATGCAGTTGGCGGCGTAGCTTCCAGCACGTCTCGAGTCGGGTCCGTAGAGTTCGAAGACATCATCCTTTTCATCGCGGAGGTCCGTGAGTTCAGGGACGCTGTATTGCATTCTGTAAGCCATCTCGTACTGACGAATGCGCGTTGCGATCTCAGGGTCGCCCGTTTCCTCAAGGTGCATCCCATTCAGTTCCGATAGGCCGTCTAGCATTCCCCTGCGGAGTGTTCGAGGCAGTCCCTCCGGGTCCCGCAAGTACAACACGGGGTCTTTGGCGTTGCGCAGCTTTACACCTTGATAACGCGACGGCAGAAAACCGCTTCCCCAATAATGATCATACAGGGGTTGATCACTGGGTCGCTGCATTTTTGAGAGCAGCACTAGGTAGTCGGGTAGATTTCCATTCTCGCTCCCAAGCCCGTAGCTCGTCCACGCTCCAAGACTTGGACGCCCGGGCAATTGATTGCCGGTCAAAAACTGCGTCATTGCTGGGGCGTGATTGATTTGGTCGGTGTGCATCGATTTGATGAAGCACAGCTCATCCGCGACGGTTTTGAGGTGTGGAAGCCACTCACTGATGGTCGCTCCACTCTGGCCGCATTGCTCAAATCGGGTCGCCGCCGGTTTGATCAGTTGTTTTTGATTCGCTGTCATTGTGGTCAGGCGCTGACCTTGACGCACAGAATCGGGCAGTTCGGTGCCAGCCAGTTTTTGGAGACCCTGTTTCTGATCAAATAACTCGATTTGCGATGGGCCCCCTGATTGGGTAAGGAAGATCACACGTTTCGCTTTCGGCGCAAAATGCGGCAGCTCTTTGTTGAAGTGTTTTTGTGAATCGGCAGTCACTGCAGACGTCCGGTTCAACAGCGTTGAGAGCGCCATCGCTCCAATCGAAACTCCCGTGCATTGTCCGAGGAAATATCGCCGGCTTGCGCTTTCAAAATAGTGTTTCATGAAATCCGGTGAAGTTTGTATGGATACACGTTTGCACTGTTCCATTGGCATACATAGAGGTCACCATGCGAATCGATGCAAACATCGTGGCAGTTGTTGAACACAGGCGCATCCTGCAGCATTGGCTTCAAGCGTCCTTCCTCGTAACGGGGTTGCTGGCCGCCGGGGTTTGAGATCACCCGATCTTTTTCATCAAGGATTGTCACAAATCCGCGACCCTGCCACATCCGGTGATCGTCGGGCTTTGCTCCGAAGCAAACGCCCGAATACAGCTCCTTTCCATGGATCACCGGACGGCTCACGTATGCGCCCGGAAGGTACACGCCTCGGACAAACTTTCCATCAAGCGTAAACCAGTTGAATTCATTTCGAACCCGCTCCGTACAGACTAACAGCGGCTCCGCACCGCGGGTGTCGATGGCCACGCCATGCGCTTGCATGAATCTGCCTGGATTGATGGGCTGGGTGCTCTTCCCCCCGAATTTGCTGATGAATTTGCCGCCCTGATCGAAGCGCAGGATGAATTGGGACCCGTAGCCGTCAGCAACGTAAATGTCACCGTTGGGTGCTACCGCTGTTTCGGTCGGCGAGTAAGGGTCGCGCTCTGAATACGCACCGCACTTGGCTGGATGTGGCAACTCCAAAACCGGCTTTCCCTCCAAAGTCGTTTTCACGATTCGGCCGCTGGTGTCGCTTAGATAAAGAAACTCCGTCCCACCCTCCCGGTGAATGGTTAAGCCGTGGCCGCCCGACAGACCCACCGACCATGCATCCACCACTTGGCCATCTGTGTTAAAGACAATCACGTTGTTCTCTTTCAAGTTTGTGATCAGGTAGAGGCGGCCGTCAGCTGACTGCACCATTTCATGGCAGTCTTTCACCGGAGTTTTATCACGGTTTGCTTTGCTCCAGAGTTTGTCCACCCGGTACTTGAACGCGCCGTGGCCAACAATCATGCCGTGATGAGGAGGCGCGGACTCGGTTTGAGCCAGTAGATTGGGGATCCCTAGGCCGAAAGCTGCTGCGGACAGAAATTCTCTGCGTGGAATCGGGTTATTCATGGGTGATTGATTCGTCTAGGTTTAGGGTAAGGCTTGCGAGCAGAGTGTGTGCGGCGAGTTGCCCCAAGTTTTCCTGAGGTGCTGGTTTGCGTTGGCCAAACTGTAGCATTCGTCTGGCGTCCTCCGGGTGTGCGCCATAGTAAACAGTGGAGCGATTGAGTTCGCGGCCAAGAACGCTCTTTTCCTTGGCAGTCACCGAGCGGCAGAGCACGCGATTGTAGAGGTGGTCGAGTCTTTGGTGCTCAGGCAACGCCAGCATCTGGCGTCCAAGTTCTCTCGCCGCTTCCATGAAAGTCTCGTCGTTCAGGAGCGTGAGCGCGTGAAGCGGTGTATTGGTGCGGCCGTTCCGCACCTCACACGAACGGCGTTGAGCTGAATCAAACAAAAAGGTTGGCGCGATCGAGCGTCGCCAAAATGCGTAAAGTGTGCGCCGGTACTGCGCGGCACCTTCGCTTGGATCATACTTGAATCGGCCCATGAAAAGTTCCTCCCAGACACCCTCGGGTTGATATGGGCGCACGGGCGGACCGCCGAGCGCCCCGTTAAGCAGTCCGGAAGTCCGGAGCGCGTAATCGCGCAGCATCCAGCTTGGGAGCCGAAACCGCGAACCCCTCGCCAGTAGCCGATTGTCGGGGTCCATTGATTGGAGCGGTGCCGTGACAGCCGAGTCCTGCTTGTAGGTGGCGCTGGTGAGAATTAGTCGGATGGTGTGTTTCACATCCCATCCATGTTCGATGAGATCTACAGCGAGCCAATCCAGAAGCTCGGGATGCGACGGCCTTTCGCCTTGGAGTCCGAAGTCCTCCACAGTGCGTACAAGGCCGATGCCAAAAAACAGCTGCCATAGGTGATTGACCGCAACTCGCGCGCTCAGTGGATTTTGTTTGGAAGTAATCCAGCGCGCCAGCCCGATTCGGCTCTTTTCTTCACCCGACTGCCATGGCGCGATTGCAGCGGGTACTTCTGGTAGGACTTTATCTCCGTGCTTGTCCCAAACCCCACGCAGTAGGACGAACGTATCGCGCGCTTCCTTGCGTTCGGCCAGCACCATGACATTTAGGGTTCCTGAGGCAGTTTTCGTTTCATTAAACTGCTTCGTCGCACGGTCCAGCGCAGACTTGGATTCCAAGTACGGAGCATGATCGGACAGAAACTCTGAAAACAAACGAGAGCGCAAAGCGGGCTCCAGCGGCGAGCCGGGTGCCAGCGCTGCGAGCTGTTCGCGAGGCGTTTGGCCGATCTTGTTCACGGCCTCGCCAGCCTCTGATGTCACTGAAAGCCTGAAACGCCCGATGTTCGTGTCGCCAAGCGTTGAGCGCTGGCGAAGTTCCACAAGGAGATCTTCATCCTTTCGAAGAATCAACGGTTCTGACAGAGCGTACACCGCCGTATGGGTGTGATGTTTGTCAGAGCCTTTGGTCGTCCATCCATTGCGAGGATCGTCATCCAATGTGTCTCTGACGTCACCGTAGTTATCGTTCTTCTTTTTGTCGGCCATCGCGTCCGCGACTGCGTTCACGAGGCTGATGTCGCGGATCTGTGAGCTCCCCCGTGCACGGACTTGAAGCTTGATATCAGTGAGGATGAATTCACCGCTGGCGCCGCGAGACAGTCCACCTTCGGTATGCGAAGGGTGGGGGAGGATCTCAAGTTTCAATCCAGAGATTCGCTTTTGTGAAAATGGCGCAGTGAAACGGTATTCGTCTTGGTTTGGATGTGGTCCGCTGGATTGCACTGAGCCGTCACCCTCCTGCGTGAGGATTGTGCCCTCAGCGGATTCGATCGCGGACGCCCTTAGAATTGTCCACGATGCCCAGCCCTTTGCGGTTTCTTCGCGCCGCTCTGCTAGCCAAAGTTCGAATGCCGCCTCGGCCTTGTTTCGTGCGGCTGCTTCCGCGGGCTTGCGTTGGTCCACCAGTTGTTGGGCCTCCGCCAGTGCGCGACCCGCAATTGCGGATTGGTACGGCAAGTAAGGCTTGGCGCCGGCGCCGGCTTTTCCATCCTCGTCAATGCTGTTGAAAAAAGCGGTGAGCGAATAGTAGTCCGCGTGCGAAATGGGGTCGAACTTGTGGCTATGGCATTGAGTGCATCCGAGCGTAAGCCCAAGCCATGTGGTGCCGACGGTGTTGACGCGATCAATCACGTAATCGACCCGGGACTCCTCTGGGTCGCGCCCGCCCTCGCCATTGGTCATGTGGTTTCGATGAAAGCAGGTGGCCAGTTTTTGCTCAGCGGTTGCGTTCGGCAGCAAGTCCCCGGCGAACTGCTCGAGAGTGAACTGGTCATAGGGCATGTTCTTATTGAAAGCATCCACAACCCAGTCGCGCCAAGGCCAGTTGGTGCGGGTTGAATCCGATTGAAATCCGTCCGTGTCGGCATACCGGGCGGCGTCGAGCCACCACATCGCCATGCGTTCGCCAAAGTGCGGTGATTGAAGAAGACGGTCCACCGCCCGGGAGTATGAGTCAGGGGAGGAATCGTTGATGAAGGTTTGAAGCTCTTCAGGTGTCGGGGGTAAACCAGTCAGGTCAAGCGATACGCGGCGAATGAGCGTGTGCCGCGCCGCCTCACGTGATGGTTCAACCCCCAAGTGTTGAAGTTTTTGCCTCACAAAATGGTCAACGGGGTGCCCCTCGGCCTCTGATTTCACTGGAAGCTCAAACGCCCAATGTTTGCCCCAGACCGCCCCCTCCTGAATCCAGCGCTTTAAAATATTAGTCTGGGCAAGTGGCAACGCTGGTTTGTGGGATTTTGGCGGCGGCATCACCTCGTCTGAGTCGGTCGAGATCACCCGTTTCCACAATTCGCTCTGCTCTGGGTTGCCAGGCACGATTGCTTTTTTCTCAATCGCGGCCTCCCGCAAGTCGAGGCGGAGCTCCCCCTTGCGATGTCCTTCGTCATGGCCGTGGCAGCTCAGGCAGTTGTCAGATAAGATCGGAAGAATATCCCTGCTGAACCGTAGAGGCTCGTTTGCTGCCATGCCGGTGATTAAGGAGCAGAAACTGAGAATCGCGTAGGGGAAGCGTTTCATTGCCCCGAATCATATCTGTGTTGCGAGGCTTTGAAATGGTCGCAATGATTTTAAAAGTTGTACTATCCTATCATGGCTGCCCCCTCTCCAGAGAACCGTTTCCCTGTGTCACTGTACGCGACGCCAAGTTCTTCCCATCAAGATGTATTCTACACCGTTCCCCGGGCGGGGCATATCGTTGCCGGGTCGGCGCATCACCTCAAAAGGGATCATTTTCCCGGCCATGAGTTGATCCTCTGTCTTCGGGGAAGGGGATGGACTCGGATCGCGGGTCGGACGCACAAGGTCGGGCAAGGGGATCTGGTTTGGATTAACTGTCATCATCCTCACGAGCACGGAGCGGCGGCGGCAGAGCCTTGGGAGGTGTTTTGGATACGCGTCGAAGGACCGCGCTTGGCGCAGATGAGCGAGATGATTTCTGTGCGGGAAAATCCGGTGATTGCGTCTGTTGAGATGCAATCTGCGCGACGAATTTACAGGGGACTATTCCGATGGATTGCGGCGGATTTGCCTGAATCGGCAGCTCGGATTCACGCGCTTGTTGCTCAGTTGCTGGCGCTGGTATTTTGTGCGCGT
This sequence comes from Chthoniobacteraceae bacterium, assembly GCA_044376275.1. Classification (GTDB taxonomy): domain Bacteria; phylum Verrucomicrobiota; class Verrucomicrobiia; order Chthoniobacterales; family Chthoniobacteraceae; genus Chth-196. Next base: position 6,980 of record JBILLC010000030.1, read on the forward strand.
CAAAAGCAAGGTGATTTATCTATGAAGGCACCCGTGCCTTTGCGGCGGAGCGTGGAAAAGATGAAGCTTTTTTACTTCGAGCGTCATACGGTCGAGTCGCTTGCGGCTCTAGAGGGAATCAGTGCGGTGCACTTCTCACGCCTGTTCAAGAAAGCGTTCGGCACCAGTCCGATTGACTGGCTGCGTCGGGAGCGTATCAACCAAGCCAAGCGCAGGTTGGCGGACACACAGGACGATGTGAAGGAAATCGCCGAACAAGTCGGGTACGCAGACCGGTATTTTTTCAGCAAAGACTTCAAGAAGCACGCGGGTGTGACTCCCACACAGTTTCGCGCACGCGAGGCGGCGCGTCTGCGGCTTTGAAGCTATCACACCTAGTGTGAAACGGAGTACACCCCAAATCGTACAGACGAGTGCAATGCTTTGGATCTTGCGTGAGCGATTTCACGCGTTGAGTTTACGCCAAGCCGGCAGCGTAGGGGTTGCAGGTGGCTTTTTCTTCGCAAGCTGAAAATGGTTTTTGAGCAACCAAATCCAACTCCTCAAAAAGTTCGCGGTCGGCAGTTGCACCCGGGTTTCTTGCAGTCAGGAGTTTGTCCCCATAAAAAATGGAGTTGGCTCCTGCAAAAAAGCACAGTGCCTGGCCCTCTTTCGATAGGCGAGTGCGTCCAGCGCTGAGCCGCACTCTGGCCTTGGGCAGGGCGATGCGCGTCGTGGCCACCAGTCGCACTAGTTCAAACACGTCCACTGCGGGCTGATCCTCCAGCGGGGTCCCTTCCATCGGCATCAAACAATTGATGGGAACGCTTTCCGGGGTGGGATCGAAGTTTGTAAGAACTTCCAACATTTTGAGGCGGTCGAGCTCCGTTTCGCCCATTCCGATGATGCCGCCGCAGCAAACATCCATGCCGGCTTGCTGCACCGAGTGGATGGTGTTGAGCCGGTCTTCAAAGGTGTGTGTTGAGACAATGTTCGGATAATGATCCGGCGATGTATCAATATTGTGATTATACGCTTTAACGCCGGCGGCTTTGAGCTTTTTGGCTTCGGCGAGTGTGAGTTGTCCCAAAGTCACGCAGACTTCCATTCCGAGCTTGCTGACCTCCGATATGGTGTCCAATACCTGTTCAAATCTTGGGTCTCCATCTCTCACTCCTTTCCATGCTGCGCCCATGCAAAACCGAGTAGATCCATTTTCTTTTGCAGTCAGTGCAGCGCTCAGAATCTCGCTTTTAGGCATCAGTTTTTCCGCCTTGACTCCAGTAGTGTAACGCGCGCTTTGCGCGCAGTAACCGCAGTCTTCCGAGCAGCCTCCGGTTTTGATTGATAAAAGCGTGCACAGTTGGACTTCGTTACCCGACCAGTGCTCTAAATAAACGGCACGCGAGCGGGAGATCAGTTCAAAGAAAGGAGTGGCGTAGATCGCCTGGAGTTCATGGAGATGCATGCCCGATGATTCTTGCGGATTCTCCAGATTTCCGAAAGGCAAAAGAGAACAGGCGTTCAATGTGTGAAACGACTCGGACCTAGAGCCGCCGCCGTTCAAGGCGTTTGCCCTCGCGGACACTGTCCGGCGGGTACACGATGACCTCGTTACCCTCAACCAGACCCTCCAGAATTTCTGCGACCTCACCGTTATGATGTCCGACCTGCACAAGCGCGCACCGGGCAACACCGTGGTCATTCTGAAATACAGCCCACTCAGAGCCTTTTCGAAACAGAGCGCCCGCAGGAATCGTGAGAGCTTTTGGGGTTTGCCAAAGCTCGATCCGCCCATCGACCCGAAACCGATCGCCAATAAACACACCCCCTTCCGGTGGGGGTGTAAAGTCTACCAGAACTCTCACCCTTTGCTCCTCTACTCCGAGCGCAGATGTTTTCGTGAAGGCTGACGGTTCAACGCGGCGCACGGATCCTTTGAGCACAGTCGACCCTCCCCAACGCTCAAGCTCCACAGATGCACCCTCGCGCACCAGCACCGCATCAGCGGAGAGGAGGTCGATCTCCACTTCTAGATCCGCCGGGTTTCCAATTTCCAAAAGTGGCGTCCCCGGATGAACTGTGCGCGCGTTTTCCTCGAAAACGCTGAGAACCACTCCGTCCACGGGAGCCGTGATGTTAATTGCGGCGCTACCTCTGGTCTCTTCGTGCAGCATGACCCGCGCTTGCTCCAGTTCAAATCGAGCTACATTGCGCCCGAACTCAGCGCTGCGAAGTTCACGTACTCGCATGGCGGCAGTGAGTTCAACGGAATCTCTTTCCTTCTCTGAGATTGCGCCTGATGCAGATAACGTGTTGGAACGTGACTGCTCGCGATTCGCCAATTCAGCTGCGGATTCCGCACGTTGCAGCTCAGCCTCGCGCTGCAGTAACGCGGCTTCAGCCGCTTTGATTCTTGCTGCAAACTGTCCAAAGTCACGTGGAGTAAGTAGGGTTGAGGGCTCGGACTCGATAATGGCAACGTTGGTCACTGCCGCTTGAACCTTGTCACCCGGACGAAGCAAAGTGCGCTGAAGCATCCCGCCGACATGTGATGAGACAATATAACGGTTGCGTATCCGTGTTTTGCCTTCCTCTAGAATCGTGGTTCGCATCGCGCAATACGTGGCAGCACTCGTTTCAACGAGCACGGGCCCGGGGCGCAAACCTAGAAATAAACCAGTGGCTAGTGCAGCGACTCCTAATCCAGCGAGAAATTTCTTTTTGGCTGGAATCATATCGCATTGGCTCTCAGCCCGAAGGTGTTGGTGATGAGGGCCGCCGACATCTTCCTGCTAAGGATTTGGGTCCGGTACCGGTTCGGAAGGCGTTGTCTCTTTTACATCGAGTACTGACTTCGGACGGTGCTGTAGTTCGTAACTGTTTCCGATCACCTGCCGCACTCGGCTTGCGGTGAGAAATTTTTCAGTTTGATAGTCGAGGTTTCCATCTGGACCGATCAGAGCGATGCCTGAGTTCCCCTTAAGATTGTAGGCACGGCAGACGTCAAGGCCATGCGG
>JBILLC010000497.1:0-2600 GCA_044376275.1 Chthoniobacteraceae bacterium
ATGCAAAAATGATGAAGACACCCGAGCTTCCCTCCCTTGACGAGTTGGCTGGTAAGAGTGCGGCAGGCAAAACTGCGAGCTTGGGAGGCGTTGACGGCGCCCCGGGTGCGGGCGGCGTGCTTCGAGCTGAGTTCACTTCTTTTTTGGACAAAGCTGTAGGAGAGGTTGAGGGCAAGATGCGAGTCGCCGAGGCGGAGCGTCAGAAGGTGCTCACGGGGGATACTAACAATTTGCATCAAGCGACGATCGCGGCCTCTGAGGCTGGGATTGCCTTCTCCCTCATGATTGAAGTTCGAAATAAACTTGTGGAGTCTTACCAAGAGATCATCCGTATGCAGGTTTGAGGCTGTGGTTACAGCGTTTGATTCCTGATTGCTTTAATTGCCGAATCCTAGATAGCCTCATGTGTCGTCCGAAACAAGCTGTGGACAGACGCGAACCTCTGCCTTAACTAATGGTTTTGTCGGGGGTGACTGCTAAGGTATTTAGATGATTGGATTACATCACGCGGCTTTACTTATAGAATGAATTCGCTTCTTCAACAGTTGAGACAACTTTGGTCCCAGTTGGGCTTGAATCAACGGGTGACCGTTGCTGTGGCGGGCGCCGCGGTGCTGGCTGGGATGATCGGTCTCGTGGCATGGTCTCAGCGCCCCCAAATGCAACTGCTTTACGGAAGGCTCAGTACGAAGGAAGTGGCTTCGGTGATGGCTTCCGTTCAGGAACTCGGCGTCAAGCATGAGATTGGGGCCAGTGGCACCGCCATCTACGTGCCGTCTGACCAGGTGCATAAAATACGACTCGCGCTCGCCTCCAAAGGGATACCCTCCGGGGAGGGTGTTGGATTTGAGATTTTCGACAGGGCAAACTTTGGAGTCTCTGACTTCATCCAGCGCACCAATTACAGCCGTGCTTTGCAGGGCGAGCTTTCCAGAACGATTTCCCAGCTTCAGGGGGTTCGGAGCGCTCGTGTTCTGGTGGTGATGCCCGAAAACCGGCTGCTTTTCACTGATACCCGCTCGAAGCCGACGGCCTCGGTTTTCGTGGAAGGTTCAATCAGTCAGGAACAGGTAAATTCGATCCGTTTTTTAGTGGCTAACTCCGTCGAGGGTCTCAAGACGGAAGACGTTGCTGTTGTTGATAATCGGGGACAGGTGCTGACCGAGGGGCTCAAGGATGATCCGTCTCTGGGCGCCGCATCCGCCCAGATGCGCCTTCGGCGCAGCGTGGAAGATTATTTCTCGAACAAGGTGGAGACAATGCTTTCAAAGGTGCTTGGACCGCAGAAAGCGGTGGTTCGGGTTTCCGCTGAACTTGATTCGGAGGCGACCACGCGGACCGAGGAGAAGTTTGATCCAGAGGGGCAGGTGGTGAAGAACGAGACCACTACAGATGACACCAGCACTACTAACGAAAGCGAGGCAAACGCGCAGGCCGTCGGGTCTACCGCAAATTTGGCAGGACCTGGCGGAGACGCATCGAAACCAAATCAGAAAACGAGTAACACCGAGAAAAAGAACAAGACGACGAGCTTCGAGATCAATCGAACCGTTTTGAATTCGGTGAAAGCAGCGGGAAGCGTTTCGCGTCTCACCGCTGCAGTGATTGTTGCGCCTGAACCGGGGTCCACCCCTGAGAAGAGCGATGCCCGTAAAAATATGCTCCGCTCGATGGTTGCGAATGCTTTGGGCGTGAAAGGGACCGATGCAGAACTGAAGAAAGTCGTTTCCATTGAGGAAATGGATTTCAATCCGGTGACTCCAGAGGCTTCGGGACTCGTCGAGACTCTCACCAAACACGCCGACGTTTTGAAAGACGCGGGGGCCGTGTTGGTTGCGCTCATACTCTTCGGGGCGTTTGTTCGGATGTTGCGTCGCACCAAGCCGGATGAAATACCGATGGAGGTCCTCTATGCGGGCACGGAAGAAATGGCGCAAAATGTGGGGCCCGGTATCGGAGCTGGCGTATCCTCATCTGGGGCAGGTGGATCTGCCAGCAAGAGTCCCCAGGGAGTGACCGTCGAGCTGATTAACGAGATGATCCGTCGGAAGCCTCAGAACGTGGGGGTCGCACTTCGAAACTGGGTTGAAGAGGAGAAGAAGGACACAAATTAGCAGGTGTATTTGTGCCCGAGCCGAGCTCAGATCTGTGCTGAAAACTTTGAAACACCCCGCCAATCAGAAATTTTGAAATTTCAGGATCAGCAGACATGACCGCAAATTACGCTAATCTGAATCGTACTCAAAAGTTGGCTGCGCTGCTCGTTTTGCTCGGGCCAGAGTCCGCTGGGGAGCTGCTTAGACAGTTCGACGGAGCGCAGCTCGAGGCAGTGGCACGCGAGATGGTTTCAATTCCCTACGTGGACCCCGAGATGAGGGATTCCATTTTGGATGAGTTCGCTGAGGTTGTGTCCCAATCGATGCAGGCTGCTCTCGGCGGTGTTTCGGTGGCTCACGAATCGTTGGAGCGGGCCAAGGGTGATTTTACCGCTGAGAAACTCATGTTGAGGGTGGCCCCCACTTCCCCTTCCGAGCTCAGCGACGGTATCTCGGAAATGGACGGGCGCCAGATTTACAATCTATTGCGCGCGGAGCAGATGC
>JBILLC010000498.1:0-2594 GCA_044376275.1 Chthoniobacteraceae bacterium
TGCGGCTTTGAGCGCGAGGTGACTCCAAAGATTCACTATGTCACGCTCACTGAGTACGATCGCACTTACGGTGTGCCTGTCGTTTTTCCCCCACAGAGCCTCACAAACATTCTCGGAGAAGTGGTGAGTAGGGCCGGACTCAAACAGTTGCGCATCGCCGAGACCGAAAAGTATCCACACGTCACTTACTTTTTCAATGGAGGCATTGAGCAACAGTTTCCGGGGGAGGAAAGAATTATTGTTCAGTCTCCAAAAGAGGTGGCGACCTATGATCAAAAGCCGGAGATGAGTGCTCCCGAGGTGACTGCCAAGGTTGTGGATGCGCTCGGCAAGTACGACCTTGTCATTCTGAATTTTGCAAACCCCGATATGGTTGGGCACACGGGCGTTGTGGAAGCAGCTATCCGGGCAGTGGAATCCATTGATGCTGGTGTGAAGGCGGTGACAGAGGCGACTCTCCGTCTTGGTGGGCGCCTGCTAATAACGGCGGATCACGGCAACTGTGAGCAGATGAAAAACGCGGACGGCTCTCCAAACACTGCGCACACAACCAACTTGGTGCACTTCCTTTATGTCGGCGACGACGCAGCACAAGTCCGCTGTGAAAACGGGATACTCGCGGATGTGGCCCCCACCCTGCTGGAGCTGCTTCACGTTCCGCAACCTCAAGAAATGACGGGAAAGAATTTAGTTAAGCCCCTTTCCTAAAGGATCTAGTGACATACGACCTGAGATAGAGTGATTTCCCATTTGCAGAAAACGTCCACGGAGTGATTGAATACCTCGTGCGCTTGCTGCGCAAAACCACTACCCGGTGGTGTAACGGTAGCACAGGGGCCTTTGGAGCCCTTAGTCATGGTTCGAATCCATGCCGGGTAGCCAATCTTGTGGGTGCAACCCCTCAAACAAAAAAAGGGTGCTGAGGTGGGTTATCCTAAGTTTGAAATCTGCTTCGACTCCTCGCCGCCGCTTGCCAACCGGCATGCACTGTCTTTATTTGAGTTTCCACTACCCCATGCCACGCCTTTTTTCATTCTACCTTCTGATGGCTTCTGCGGTCGGAATCGCGCCCGCTATCTCGGCCACTTCTGAGAGCTCAAAATCCTCCCCAACCTCTTCAAAAACCGCTGCTGCAAGCAAGCCAACAACCTCCAGCGCGAAACCCGGAGCGTCCACAGGTAGTTCCGCGAAGCCTTCGACGAGTTCCACAAAATCAAAGGCACCAGCTCCAAAATCAACGCCCGCACCGAAGCCACCCGCAGTGGAGTCGAACGGCGCACCGCGCATTCACGCTGCAAGCGCTGTTCTCATCGACGCGAAGTCCGGCCAAGTTTTACATGCCATCAATGCCGACCAAGAGCGCGCGGTCGCTAGCACCCAGAAGTTGATGACCGCTCTCATTGTGGCGGAGTCAGGAGGCTTGGACAAACTTGTAAAGATTGAGGCGAGCGACACTTGGGCGGAGCCCTCAAAACTTGAGATCAAGCAGGGTGAAACATACCGGCGGGGCGACCTGCTACGCATTTTACTTGTGAAAAGTATGAACGATGTCGCAAGGGCACTTGCGAGAGACAACGCGGGAAGCGTTGAGGCGTTCGCTGAGAAAATGAATGCGAAAGCCCTGTCCTTGGGCATGACTCATTCCCATTTTGTAAATCCAAACGGCCTTCCCGCTCCAAAACAGCATTCAACGGCGAGAGACATGGCTCGAGTAGCCGCTGCGGCGTACAAAAACAGCACGATCAGGAGCATCGTATGCTTGAAAGAGTTGGAGTGGCAGCACCCTGATGGGCACGTCTCTGAGTTCCATAACACCAACCGAGTGCTATCGAGTTTAAAGTACTGCAATGGAATGAAAACTGGCTACACACAAGCGGCTGGCTTTTGCCTGATATCCAGCGCATCAAACTCTGGCAAGGACGTCATCTCGGTCGTGCTCGGCGATGCAAAGGAGTACGTGTGGAACGACTCCGAGCGGCTTTTGGTCTGGGGATTGCGAGGCGAAGACCTCGCCACTGACAGCCAGTGAACTGTCTGCACACGCCACGAACCATCTGACTCGCAATGCGCAGCTCGATTGAGAGTCGTTTGAAAGAAAGCCTCGATGACCTCGAAAATTCTGGACTACTCAGAAAACTAACGCGCACGGCGCGTGGAGATCACAGCTCCGAGCTCGTTCACTTCTCATCCAACGATTACCTTGGTCTTTCGCAGGCTGAGTTCTTGCGGGAGGCGGCCATCAGCGCGATTAGTAAGTACGGCACAGGCGCGGGGGCGTCGCGGTTGCTACGGGGAACGCTCCCTCCTCACGAAGAGCTTGAGTTAGCGATTAGCCGCTGGAAAAACACGGAATCGTCCCTTGTTTTTACCAGCGGATACGCGGCGGCTCTTGGCACAATCAGTGCGATTGTTGGAAAGAACGACGTGGTGCTAATGGACAAACTTTGCCACGCCTCACTCATCGACGGCGCGCGCCTATCGGGCGCGCTAATCCGAGTATTCCCTCACAATAACATGCGAAAACTCGCGGCCCTTCTAGAATGGGCTGCGAATGCCCATCCAGTTGCTCGCGTACTCGTCCTAACCGAAAGCGT
>JBILLC010000500.1:0-2583 GCA_044376275.1 Chthoniobacteraceae bacterium
ACAAAGAGTGTCAATCCAGCCGCCCCCTCTGCGGGCAACCAAAAGGTTCTGCCGATCTGGTTACTTGCTTCGAAGCCCGGTGGTTTTTATGCAGCGCGGGTTATTGCCCGCTCTTGATGCCTTTGCCGTTCTTTTGATTCCCATCGGCGAGCGGCCACGATGTGACGCCAACTTTGTCGGCCCAGGCATCCCATTGCGCTGCCATTTGCTGCACGCGTTCGGGTTGTTTCGGTGCGAGATCATGCATCTCAGTCCGATCGGCATCCATGTCGTAGAGTTCCCAGCTGCCGCGATGCTTTGAAACGAGCTTCCACTGGCCGTCCCGCACGGCGCGGTTGCCCTCGTGTTCCCAGAAAAGGGGTTGCCTGCGATCGACGGACTTTCCTTTGAGCGCGGGAACAAGGCTAACGCCTTCCAAGGGCACAATCGCGTTTCCATGATGCTGCCTGGGATACTGGCCACCCGCGAGATCAACACAAGTGGCCATGATGTCGATCAGATGCGCCGGCGTGGAAACCAACGCGCCTGCGCGCCCACTTCCCATGGTTTTGTTTCCATTGATTGCTGCGGGCCAGTGCACGATCAATGGCGTGCTGATACCGCCTTCGTGTTCGAAATGTTTGTACTCGCGGAAGGGTGTGTTGCTGACATTTGCCCAGTCCCGCCCGTAGCCAATGTAGGTGTCAGCGCCGCCCGGCATCACGCCGGTTCCCTGTCGCATTGGAAAGCCGTCGCGGGTCTGCTTTGGAACCATGTCGGGCTGGAGATAGTCGTTTCCCAGAGGGGGCAAGGAAGAGGTCTCAGCACGCGGCTTGAATGGACCGTTGCGCCCCATGCCTTCCGCGCAGCCGCCGTTGTCCTGGAGAAAAAGCAGCAACGTATTTTCGTATTGCCCATTTTTCTTGAGCGCTTCAATCAACCGTCCGATGCCCTGATCCATGCAGTCGATCATCGCTGCATACACCTCCATACAGCGTGTCTCCCATGCCTTGTCATCGACCTTGCTCCAGTCACCCGCTTGTGGAGAAACCTGCCAGCGTTCATCAAGCAAATGAAGGCGTCGCATTTTTTCCAAACGCGCAGTTCGGATTGCCTCATAGCCGGCGTCGTAGCGGCCCTTGTACTTTGCAATGTCCTGGTCTTTTGCGTGCATTGGCCAGTGGGCCGCGGTGTACGCGACGTAGAGAAAGAAAGGCTTTTGCGCCGTTGTTCTCGCATGATCAGTGACAAAACGCGCGGCGTGATCGCTGATCGCATCTGTGTAATAATACTGTTCCGGCCGGTACTCCAAATCGGCGTAAGGCGAGATGTAGGCGTTGTCACGCGTGAGCGTGTTGGGATCAAAAAAGCTGCCCGCGCCGTGGATGGTGCCGTAAAAGCGGTCGAATCCGCGCTGGAGCGGCCAGTTGTGTTTGTCGGCGTCCGTCTGTGGCTTTGTGACCCCGGTGACGTGCCATTTTCCGGTCATGTACGTGGCATATCCGGACGTCCGCAGCACCTCGGCGATGGTCACGGCATTTTTGCTCAACTCGCCCGCATACGCGGGAGGTCCGGATCTTCGGCCACCGCCATCGACCATGTGGCCGACGCCGGCTTGATGCGCGTAAAGACCCGTCATCAGTGCTGCTCGGGTCGGACAACAGCGCGCTGTGTTGTAGAACTGGGTGAAACGCAGGCCGTTCATCGCGAGAGCGTCGAGGTTGGGCGTGTCGATCTCGCCGCCATAACAGCCAAGATCCGAGTAGCCCATGTCATCGGACATGATCAGGATGATGTTTGGACGATCTGAGGCGGCACCGAATGAAAGCGAGGTGAATAGCCCAATCAGGAGGGCTGCGATACGTATCATGGCGATGATTGGGGAGTGAGAGGGGATGTGTCTGCGTTTTGAATGATGGAGCGGGGCGGTTTGAAATCAGTCAGCCTTTAGGAAGACATCCATCTGCTGGCCCACGTACACCGGTGTCACCGGGCGTTCGAAGCGGAAGATCACCTGAAGAACGCGAGTGTCCACCCGCTCGCTGCTTTCACCCGAGAGAGAGCGTTTTGGGAGGATGTAGGGCTCGATCCGAACAAACTTGAGTTCAATCGCGTTTTCCCGCTGCCCTTTGATAAAGGCTACGGCCTCGCACCCAGACTTCACTCGCGGGGCATTGTCCTCGTCCACGTCGGCGCGCAGTTGAAACCCATTGGTTTGTCCGAGCAGAACCGGAGGCTCCGAAGCACGTGGTTCGGTGTATTCACCGGCGCGGATGTTCACCTGAAGGATGGTGCCATCGCGGGGCGCGCGCACCAGAAGTAGCTCGCGCTGCACCTTGGCACGGGCCAGCAGCGCTTCGGCCGCCGCGAGGTCCGCCCGGCGCGATTCCACCTTGGTTTTGGCCGCGCGCAAGGCAAACACGGTCCGCTGTTTTTCATCAACGCTGACAACACGATTCTCACCCAGTTGTTCGATTCGGTTGAATTGATCCTGCCGGTCTGCCAGTGCAACATCTGCCTCGAGAATCGACGCTTGAATTGAGGCAAGGTTCGCGGCCTGTACGGCGACCTGCGCATCCGCGTCACGAGTGTCCTGCTGGATGA
>JBILLC010000501.1:0-2574 GCA_044376275.1 Chthoniobacteraceae bacterium
CACACCGGGGCTTCTACAGTGCGCAGGAGTTTGACCTGACGCCCTTCGAAGCAATCCGCGCTGAAGTTCTCGAACTCGGTCGCGCCTGCGTCCATCAGCAGCACAGGAATCTTTCCGTTCTATCAATGCTGTGGCGGGGAATTGCAGCCTACGCCCGAGACCACCGCTGCCGCTACCTGCTTGGGTGCAGTTCGTTGACCTCACAGGATTCCGAGGAGGGTCATGCGCTGTATCGGATGCTCTCCGACCGCCATCTGGCCCCGGAACACCTGAGGACCAGGCCGCTGCCGGACTGGGAATGCCCGCAACCTCTTCACCCCAGCGATCCGGCCCCGGTTCCAAAGGCTCCAAAACTTTTGACGGCTTACCTTTCGCTTGGGGCAAAGATCTGCGCCCCCCCAGCGCTTGACCGGGAGTTCAAGACGATTGATTTTCTGACACTACTCGATCTTGAAAACCTCCCTCCCAGCGCCGCCAGTTTCCTTGGATGACCCTAGAACCGCTCCTCCCTTGCCAGCCGAGAGCGCAATCGCCAACTCTCCCCATCCTCCCGACCAACCCAATCATCGAGAGAGAGACAGCGTTGGCCCGCTGGAATTCGGTCTGAAATGCACGCGCCTTTCACTCCAACTTGCTCATAGTCTCAAGCGAGTTGGTGACTTGAGCGCTCCAATCACGGGTGAACATCCCCATCTGCTGCACCGTCGCGCCGCATTGTTGCAAAAAATCAGCCGTGCCTTGCTCTCTCACCTGCAAGTCTCGATTGAAACGCGAGGTAACGTTCCTCAACGCGGCCTTTTGGTGAGCAACCATGTGAGCTTCGTGGATATCATGCTGCTTAGTGCACTGAGCCCGTTGGTATTCGTATCCAAATCAGAAGTGGCGCGGTGGCCCATTATTGGGCCCATCGCAGTGAAATCGGGAACCCTGTTCATTGAACGCCAAAAGCGCAGCGACGTTTCCCGCATCAACCGAGCCCTCTCCTCCGCCTTCGATGCCGGCGTGCTGGCTTGCATTTTCCCCGAAGGCACGAGTTCGGACGGCACCGGGGTGCTTCCGTTTCAGCCCTCACTTTTACAGCCCGCGATCAGCGCTCAACTACCCGTGTGCCCCGCCCACATTCGATACGAAACCGAGAATGGAATACGCGCCGATGACATAGCGTACTTTGGGGACCGCAATCTGATGGATTGCATGCGCGCCTTGATCCGCCGGAAAAAAACCATCGCACGAGTCAGCTTTGGGAGCCCTATCGACGCCCACGCCGATCGAAAGACACTCGCCGCAATTCTGAACAGGGAGGTTTGCCGGCTCGGGCAAGTTCCGCATCTCGAGCACCAGCCGTGAAGCCTTCGGCATCACCATTGAATTGAGGCTTCCTTGACCATGCCCGATACGCCAACTACGTTTCAACCCATGCAACGCCCCTTGCGCCATCACGCAGTTTTCAACGCCTCCAGGATTCTTTGCCTGCTCGTGATGCTTTGCACATCACAAACCCGCGCAGAAATCACATACAAGGAGGGCGAGGGCTGGAGCTTCCAAGGCTGGCTTTTCGACAACCTCAATCTGAGCACTTCCTCAGTGGCAAGCAACTCCACTGAACAACTCAAAATCGGCCTCGAGTTTGAGAAAAACGGGGATGAAAAGAAGGCAGTGGAAGCTTACCGCGCCGTTTTAAAACACTTCCCCCTGGCCCCAGAGGCACCTCTCGCCGTGTTGCGCGTCGCCCAAATCGAAGACAAACGCGGTGACTACGAAAAAGCGTTCCGATTTTATGACACCTATCTTGAGAAATATCCGGAGGGGGATGATTTCAAGATCGCTCTCAATTCAATGGTCAAGATTGCCAAGCGATTCATGGACGGTGAGCGCAGGCGCCTGTTTGGAATCAAAATGTTTTCATCAAACGTCCGAGCTCAAGAAATGCTCGAAGCGATTTTAAAAAGAGCGCCTTTCTCGAGCGGCGCTGCACAGATTATGCTCTATCGCGCAGCCATGCTCGAGCGCCAGTCGAAGGATCAGGAGGCGATTCTTGCCTATCAAGAAATCCTCGAGCGTTTTCCCTCCGACCCAGCCGCGGAAGACGCCCAGTATCAAATCGGCTACATCAGGCTGAAAGGAGTTAAACACGGCTCCTACGACGCAGTTGACCGGATCCGAGCGCAGGAATCCTTCGAAGACTTCATAAACCGGGCGCCAGCCAGCGGCAAGGCCGCACAGGCTCGGGAAAACCTCCAGAAACTCGACGCCGATCAACGGAAGTCCACTCTAGAAGTGGCGAAATTCTACGAAAAAACCGGCAAAACCAAGGCTGCGGTGGTTTATTATGAAGACCTGATTCGCCTCTATCCAGAGTCAGAAGAAGGGAAGGCAGCCAGCTCTCGGCTCTCGGCTTTGAAAGTCAAAAAGGGTGAGGATGCGGCATCAAGTTCGAAGGAACCAGCCGAGAATGCATCCAAGGCCGAGGCCAAGCGAGCAATGGCCGCCACGGTGAGCACTGCGTCCCGCGCGGACTACGTGGGCCCCCAACTCAAAGCCCAGCCGCAAATTGAAAAAGCTCCAAGCGCACCG
>JBILLC010000503.1:0-2566 GCA_044376275.1 Chthoniobacteraceae bacterium
AGTCGCCCATGAGTTTGCCGGGCCCCTCTTGGACGCCGGATTGCGGGTGATCGACCTGAGTGCTGATTTTCGCATCAAGGACGTCGCTGTGTACGCCGAATTCTACGGTGAGCCGCACCATGCACCCGAACTGGCTTCTAAAAGTGTGTACGGATTGGCTGAGGTTTATCGCGAGGCAATCCGTGGCGCCCAACTGGTTGCGAGTCCTGGTTGTTATCCCACTAGCATCTTGCTTCCGCTAATGCCGCTTTTGAGATCGGGACTCATCGATCCTAGGACGATCCATGTGAGCAGCATGAGCGGGGTGAGTGGTGCAGGCCGTAACGCGAAAGTCGAATATCTTTATGCCGAATGCAATGAAAGTGTCCGCGCTTACGGGGTCCCCAAGCACCGGCATCTCGCCGAGATCGAGCAGGAGTTGAGCTGTGCGGCGGGGGAACGCGTGGTGATCAGCTTCACGCCACACCTCATACCCGTGACTCGGGGCATACACACGACTATCTATGCTCAATTGCAGCCGGCAGCGAGTCCGGATCGGGTCGGACATGCTTTGGAAACTGCATACAGCGGAGCGCGATTTGTGAGGCTGTTAAGCGGAACAGCGCTGCCTGACACGAAAAACGTCACCAATACGAACTTCATCGATATCGCTTGGCGCCATGACCCGCGAACCGGCCGTATTGTGCTTCTGAGTGCGGAGGATAATTTGGTCAAGGGGGCGGCTGGGCAGGCGGTTCAGAGTTTGAATTTGATGTGCGGCTGGCCGGAGGAGGCGGGATTGGTCTGAATTTAGCTCCGTTTGTTCGGTCTGCTTGGCCCGAAACCCGCTTCACAGATTGCCTCAAAACCGTTCAGCTCACATCGATTCTTGCTTTGTCCCAATGGCTTCAGTGTTTTCAGAAATTTCAGGCGGCGTTAATGCGCCGATGGGCTTCCTTTCAGGCAGTATATACTGTGGCATCAAGGCCACGAATCTGGATCGTCCCGATTTGGCTATGATCCTTTCCGAGGGGCCCGCCGTCGCCGCCGGAACGTTCACGACCAATCGTGTCAAAGCCGCCCCGGTGCGGGTGTCCGCGGCGCATCTGCGTGGCGCTGATGTGCGGGCTATCGTGGCGAATGCCGGAAATGCGAATGCGTGCACGGGTGTTCCCGGAATTGAGAACGCCAAACGCATGGCCGCTACCGCAGCGCAAGCGTTAGGGTTAAAAATGCGCCAAGTCTTGGTGTGCTCGACAGGGCGGATAGGGGTTCCCCTTCCGATCGAGAGAATCGAGGCAAGTATTTCGCGTTTGAGCACCGCACTGCACTCTGATGGCTCAAACGCAGTCGCTGAGGCGATAATGACCAGCGATACCGTGAAGAAAGAGATCGCGGTCGAAGTCGAAATCGCTGGCGTAAAAGTGCGTATCGGAGGCGTCGCGAAGGGTGCGGGCATGATCGACCCCAATATGGCGACGATGCTGTGCTTCATCACCACAGACGCAGTCATCGAAAAACCAGAGCTGCAGCAGGCACTGTCCTTGTCAGTGGAGCACTCTTTTAACAGGATCACGGTAGATGGTGATATGAGCACGAACGACACGGTGTTGATGTTGGCCAACGGGCGCGCCGCCAACGCCGTTATTCGCTCAGGCACTGCAGACTTCGAGCGGTTCCAGCGTGCACTCGATCATGTCACGCTTTCTCTTGCGAAAATGATCGTTGACGATGGGGAAGGCGTTACGAAATTCGTCGAACTGCAGGTGCTTGGAGCCGCCAGCTTTTCTGATGCCCGTCGCGCCAGCGAGGCGATTGCGAAATCGTGCCTTGTAAAGTGTGCTTGGTTTGGGGGGGATCCAAACTGGGGGCGCATCATGGATGCGATCGGCTATTCGGGCGTGAGAATGAGGGAAGAGTTGGTTGATATCTTCTACGACGGACTGATCGCCGTGAAGGGAGGGCTTGCAAGCAACACGCCGTTTGAAAAGCTCAAGCAAGTTGTGGCTGCGGAAAAATTCACGGTAACCGTCAACCTTCACTTGGGTTCAGCGGAGTACAATGTATTCACCACTGATTTGAGCACCGAATACGTGGTGCTTAATATGGGCGAATAGCGCGGATTCACCAGTGCTCGCGGCGCTCCTGATTTGTTCGCGCGACTATTGTGACGCCTCCACCAAGGTGTCTGTGATGAAGTTTCGGATGTCTTCTGCAAGAGGGCTTTTCCAGTGAAATCCGGATTCGGTTAGAAGTAGCGTGGATGCGTGGAGTGCGTGCCGTGGCAGCAGCAGTTGGCGCTGTAGGGAAGGCGTCCAGCCCGTCTCGATGAACTCCAAGTAACACTGCTCATCCTCACCATAAATCTTATCACC
Source organism: Chthoniobacteraceae bacterium (assembly GCA_044376275.1). Lineage (GTDB taxonomy): Bacteria > Verrucomicrobiota > Verrucomicrobiia > Chthoniobacterales > Chthoniobacteraceae > Chth-196. Next base: position 2,355 of record JBILLC010000503.1, read on the forward strand.
GACAATAGGGTGTCCGCTGTGTGCAAGGTGCACCCGAATCTGGTGCATGCGTCCAGTGATAGGGATTGCTTCAACAATTGAGAATCTTCTTTTCGGATATCCCTTGGATTCAAAGCGCTGTAGCAGTTCAAATCGGGTGCGCGCAGAGCTGCCCTCTGGGTGAATGGTTTGTTTTAGCCAGATTGGGGAGGGCTCGTATGCGCCTTTCCGCG
>JBILLC010000505.1:0-2558 GCA_044376275.1 Chthoniobacteraceae bacterium
TCCCGAAAACATCGCCGTCGGATCGCATAGCGACCATGCGGTCGGGGTCTGAGGGTAAGTCATCCAAACCTACCCAAGCTTGTCCCTCCGCTCCCTCAATCGTGAAGCTTGCCGTTTCCACCCGATCCTGAAGGTATTTCCAGTCAGAAGTCCTAAGATCTCCGGGGACTCGTGCCAGCTCGCGTTCCAGCAACTCCGCATCCGCGTCGGCCTCCGCTGCTTCCGCCACAGCCATTCGAGCTTCGGCTTCTGCGCGGCGAGCGATTTCCATTTGTTCCAGCGCCTGCTTTTCGTGAGCCTTGGCCGCTTGCTCGCTTGCGGCAAGTTTCACGGTGAAAGCCAGCACAGCGACTAGAAACAGTGCCGCCGCCGAGGATACGGCCTTGTTCCGTTTGATGAATAGCAGCAGTCGTTTCAGCGCCCCAGCCTCTTCAGCCTGCGTGGCAAACCCGTTCTGGTATCGCTCAATGTCACCAGCAAACGCCTCCACACTCGCGTAGCGTTTGTTTCTGTCAGTGGCCATCGCCTTGAGGGTCACGGCTTGTAAAGCCTCCGGCACTTCAACGCCCATGGCCGTAGGAGCACCAACAGTCACCGCACTCTTGCCCCCGCGCTTGGTGACCATCGAGCTGATGCTCCCATTCTTCACCTTGGTCAGCACTTCATCCAAGGTCGTCCCATCAATTGGTGGTCTAAGCGTGAGAACCGCATACAGAATTCCACCCAAACTGTAGATGTCACTGCGCTGATCCAGTTCAGCCACCATGCCCTGCGCCTGCTCCGGTGACATGTACTGGGGGGTGCCCATGACCTCGCCCTCCATCGTCATGCCGTAGTCACCATTGTCGTTGACTCGTGAAACGCTCGTGCCCTGCTCCTCGCGTTCGCCCAGCACCTTTGCAAGCCCCCAGTCCATCACGAGCACTTCGCCGTACTCGCCCACCATGATGTTTTCGGGCTTCAAGTCGCGGTGCAGGATTCCCTTGCTGTGCGCAAACATCATTGCATCACACACCTTGCGGAAGATGGTGAGCAGGGTGGCTCTCGGGTATTCCTTGATGGCCGCAGCGTCACCATCTCGGATCAGATTCAACACCGCTTGAAGTGTGCGGCCTTTCACCAACTTCATCGAATAGAACGGGCGACCCTGTGCATCCACGCCAATGTTGTGGATTGGAACGATGTTTGGATGTGCGAGCTGGGCTAAGACCTTGGCTTCTTTTGAAAAACGCGGATCTTCGCCCTCTTCGCTGATGCTGCTCACCTTCACTGCCACCTGCCGTTCCAACTGCGGATCTTCACCGAAATAAATCTGCCCCATGCCGCCCCTGGCGATTTCACGCACCAAAGTGTATTCTCCTGTGAGTGGTGCTTTGTTTGCAGCGATTGACTGGGGTGAGGAATCACTGGTTGACGCAGTCTTCTGAACACTCGACCGCGTAGGGGTCCTTTGCGGAATGGTGACCTCCATGCTTGCCTTGCTCTTGGTCACTGCCCGCTGGGGAATGGTGATGTCTAAAGAGCTTGGAGTAGGGGATACAGCTGCTGCTTGCACTGCTTTGACCTCAATCACCAAGGTAACCTCACCCACTTGCACACTCGCCGGAACCTCCACCTGCACTCGCTCAGTGATCTGGTAACCGTTAACCAGAGTCCCGCCACCGAGATCCTCCACCTGCAACCCTGTTTCACTAATCCATACCCACGCATGGCGAGGCATGACGCCTTCACCTTGGACCGTGAACACATCCGACGCAGTCTCCGTACCAATCACGAACTGTGATTCACCGGTATCAACCGTGCTGATGACGCCTGCTGGTCCGTGAAGGGTGATTGACCATGTCTGCATCGTTTGCGTCTACCAAAGCTTGCGTCATAATGCAGCATCAAAACGCCTGTAAGCTCGACCTTTACAATGGATCACCCCGTCAGCCTTCAAGGGCTGATTCGCCTTCAGGGATAACGTTCGTAACCTAAGAAAGCCACCGGCTGACGGAGTTTCGGAGGTTTCGTAGATTTTCCGCAGGGAGAACAGCCGATTCAAAACTGAGCTGAATGTACCCGCGTCAGGACTCGTTGATTGGCGTTAGATCGATGTTGGAAGGAAAGAAGGAACCAGTTCCCGACTTTCGGTTCAATTTCCACACATTGATCCGCTGTTTTTATCCCTTTTTCTATCTCAAATCTGAAAACAGGTTCCTTCTCTCCTTCTCGGGCATGGTCATGACTGCCGAGCTATCCGTTGCAGCATTGGGTGAAGGTGCCTGCACGCGACCTAGCTTCGAGTTTTCACAAGTGAATCTGTGGACTGCTTCCAGCGTTTGGCAGCAGCAATTAATCCAGGTTCGTGTTCTGGCCAGTCATGAAGAATTGCCGGATCAAAGTCGGCTCCACATGGCCAGACGACCGTGTGAATTTCTGGATCAATACTGACCTGTGCAAAAAGAACGGGATCGCGGAGCGGGCCGAACAGTTCGCCCTCCAAAATAGGCTGGAAATCAATTGTACGCGTTAAGCGGTCATTGAACCTGAGATTCAGCGTGTATGGAGCGCAACTC
>JBILLC010000506.1:0-2552 GCA_044376275.1 Chthoniobacteraceae bacterium
AACGGGATTCGAACCCGTGTTACTCCCGTGAAAGGGGAGTGTCCTAGACCACTGGACGATAGGGTCTCAGCGAGGAAGCGGAGAGGTTAGAACACACCCGCCAGAACACAAGCGGATTCTAAAAAAAGCGCCCCATTGGATATCCAAAGCCCAAAAAGTTTCTCACAGAGAACTGGATCCAATCGCTCAAAACTTCGCCCCCCAACCGTCCGCCAGGTAAAAACAACAAGCAGCTCCACCTCTCAGCCAGTGCGTATCAATTAAAAGATAATCATTGCAATCAGGTTGCTTCCGCCCTCCAGACGACAACCATCAAAAAATCACGCATCTCGGATAGGCACCAAACAAGCACCTACCCGAAAAGTCGAAATTCACACCCGGCTAACGCACGCACCCCACCAATCTATCCGGCAAAAATACCAATTCCCTGATCCAAACAAGGCCGCGCAAAAATGTTCACTTACACCTCACTTCGCCGCCGTCCTAGCGTACCGGCGCAAAGTATTCGAGATAACCAATCATCATTTCATCAGAGGTCTGACTTCCCCATTTGACCCACTTTTTTGGATCAGGATTTGCTCGGTTCGCTTGACTGTTGTCGTACACGGCTGTGACGGTCATCGTGCTGCCGCGCGGAATTATCTTGGGCTCCTTGCATTCGTATCGCAGCTGCCAGTTGAAGTCATACTTTGGAATATCCAGCAGCGTTTCGTTTGTCCCATTCGGGTAGCGCACCTCGTACCGGAAAGATTTTCCCCGTAAATGCATGTGCGCAAGGAACCCCGTAATCGGAAGGTCGAATGGGACAGCTTTGGAAAAGGTCTCGGCATGTTCCGAGGCTCCTGGCGGTATCGAAATCGCAGTGTTCGCCAATCCGATGGTTCGCAACTCGTACTCCGGTTTCTCTTTCGCAAAAACCAAACCTAATCGCAACCGCTCCTGAGTTGCCTTTCCACTCGGAGTGTAATGAATCTGAAAACTCACTTTTGCCCCGGCAGGGATACGACGCGCGAATCCATGCGGGTAAACGCACGCGGTGTTTCCAGGTACATACGCCGCCCAGTATCCCCCCCTTCCCTCTCCACGGTCCTTGATGGAGGCATTCTTCTCATACACATCAACAATCACATGATGTACGACGTCCCGGGCGCTGGGAATAATCTCATACGCACTGACCCATCTGGCCTCCGTCAATTGCGTTTCCACCACATCCCGCACGTATGGCATGGTGCCCTCAGCCTTCACTTCATAAGCGCGGCTCAAAGGGATGACCAAGTCAGGTTCACCGATGCTCCACAAAGCTGGATACTCTCGCTTCAAGGGAGCATCACTCGGATCGCCAAGAGGACGGTCTTTAGCACTTAACCAATGCAGCAGCTCAGCCCTCTCGCGGCCCGGTAACGAGCAATCATTCGCCCACTGGCTTGGATTCGATGGATCCGTTTTCGCAGCAAACCATGGCGGCATCTGGCCATCTTGCACCACACGCCGAATGGCCGCTGCCCGGTCAATCACACTCTCAAAATCCTCCAGCGAAAAAGGCGCAATCCCACCGGCACGATGACACCGCACACAGTATTGCTGTAAAATACGGGAAACATCCCTGTGGTACGTCACCTGGGTCCCCAGTTGAGATGAGGCCTCCTCTGCCGAATCAAGCTCACACCCGGGCGCAGTCGTTGCAACCACAACGGGCGCTTTACCTTCAATCAAAGCCTTCACCGCATCCATCAAGTAATGATGGGTGGCAGCATCCCGGCTGTAACCTATCCCGTACTGGTCATCTATGGCGCCACGATAAACGATTGTCTTGGCGGCATCCAAAAGAAAGACCTCGGAGGTTGTTTTCGGACGGAGTTGAAGGCTGACTGACTTCGTCAAATCCCTGACGTAATGAGATGCGAAATTCAGGCCCTCAAATTGCGCCCGAATATCCCATTCAGATTCGCTTGGAAACGGATTCACAATCAACATGGAAATCCCTAGCGGCGTAAGTGCATCCTCCAGCTTTTTGAGAACCGGAAGGTATCTTTTACTCACCGGGCAGGTGGAACTACTCATCACAATCACGCAACCACGGCGATTACAGATGGAGTAAAGGTCCCTGTTGGTCCCATTCAGATCGATCAAAGAAATATTCGCCACCATCCGGCCAGTTCCCGACTCACCAATTCCAAGCGTCAAAGGCCCCGCTGAACTTTGCGACTCCTCGCGCTGATCCTGAGCCGCTGGCGCCACTGAATCACTTGAGCGCCCGCGCACTATCTTTCTTAGAAACTCGATCTCGTTCTGATCCACAACGCCATTTTGATCCGCGTCAAGAGTATCGAACCACTTGTGTGAGCCAGCTTCCTTCCGACTCAGACTGCCGTTTCCATCGTGATCCAACGTCTTCAAACTCCGGTCGATTTCATCTATCCTCGGAAACTTACCCCCAAGTGCCACCTCGAAATATTCCTGCCGAGTGATTTCACCATCTGAGTTCGTGTCGTACCGCGCAAAAATGCTTGGATCCTTCAATTCATCAGCGGTGATTTTGCCATCCTTATTGG
>JBILLC010000507.1:0-2547 GCA_044376275.1 Chthoniobacteraceae bacterium
GAGCCATCGAACATCTCACCGATCAGCGCTGGGGCGAGCAAGTGTTTGACAATACTGCAGGCAACCTCGGGTGCGAGTGGTGCCTGCGCTTCTCCCCATCCGACTAGCCCGCTCTCCAATTCCACGCGCACAAGCGCCGTTTCAAAGTCCACCGAATAAAGCACTGGATAGGCCGCCGACCATCGATAGCCGCCGCTTCCGGTCAGCGTGGTGGGCGAACCCGCCGTGCCCTTCGAATTTGCAAAATCCCGCGGAAGCCGGATCGGGATGGCCTGTATCGAGCGAATGCGCATATTCAAACCGATGCGGGTTGCGGCGCTGCCTCATCCAAGAGGGTTTCGCGTACAAAATGACGCGTAATCAGGAATGAAATCGGATGCAGCACACCCATGACTACAAAAATCGCGCCGTATCCGAAGGACGCAACCACATGCCCTGTGAGCCAGGTGAAGAGCGTTCCACCGAGTCCGGTGCCGAATGCCAGAAGTCCGGACGTCGCGCCGATGAGCCGCCTTGGAAAGATGTCGTTGGTGAGTGTGTTCTGGTTGGTTTTCCATGCCATGTGGGCAAACATTACCACGCAGATCAATGTAAGCGTGACATTGCGGGATTCAATCCGGTGAATCGCGAGCGAGGCCGGCATCAACAGTGCCAGCGGTAGCATCACCGTCAAGCGGGCGCGCAACACGGGTTTTCCAGACGCGATGAGGCGCCCGCTCAGCCAGCCACCAAAAACCGCCCCAAGATCGGCGGCGAGATACGGTATCCATGCAAGCTTACCAACATCCGCCATGGTGAAGCCGCGTTGGTTCACCAAATATTTTGGAAGCCAAAAAAGGTAAAACCACCACACTGGATCGGACAAAAATCGCGAGATGAGCAGACCCCAGATCTGCGGATGCCGAAAGAGGGTGCTCCATTTGACTGACGCCTCGCCGCCGCCTTTCGCTTCCAAAGTGCCAGCGGTCACAATCGCGCGCTCCTCGTCAGTAATGCGCGGGTGGCTCCCGGGCGGGTGATACAACAACAGCCAGAACGCGAGCCAAACAAAACCCATTGCGCCAGTGACGAGGAAAGCCGCCCTCCAGCCGTACGATGCGAGCACGGCTGTGATCAGCGGGGGTGCGACGATTGCACCGATGGCAGCGCCACCTTGGATGAGTCCGTGCACCAACGCTCGCTCCTTGGCGGGATACCACTCGCTCACCGCGCGAAACGCTGCCATGAAATTTCCAGACTCGCCCATGCCCAGCAAAAAACGCATCAATCCAAGTGAAAATGCGCCCACCACAAACGCATGGGACATGTTGGCAAGTGACCACCAGACAATAAACACGCTGAGTGCAAGCCGGGCCCCCCAGCGGTCGACAAGCAATCCGGAACCCAGGTACATCACCGTGTAAGAAGCGAGAAATCCGGTGAGAATATTCGCGTATTGAACCTCGGAAATTCCGAGTTCAGCTTGGATCACCGGTGCGAGAACCGAGAGGGTCTGGCGGTCAACATAGTTGATGAAAGTCGAAAGAAACAGAAGACCGGCGATCCACCAGCGCAGGTTTCTGACTTTGGTCGCCATGGTGTGTTTCTACAACAGGCCTAGGAAAAATGAGCCTGTAGATCAGAGAGCATCACGCGCATGTCGGTAATCGCGTGGGAATCCATCTCGGGGAGCGGAGCACGCACATGAAGGGAATCAACAATGCCGCGTTCCTTAAGAACATGCTTGGTGAAGCGCATTCTGTAAATCGCCTGTGAAACCAACAGGGGCAGGCTAAGACGATAGATGCTGCGCGCCGCGGCATGATCGCCCGCAGTGTAGGCGCGGTGCAGTGCGACATGCAGGTCGGTCAGTTCGACAGCGGGCATGGCACCGATGGCGCCCCTGTCGAACTCATCAATAATGTAGCGTGCTCCGCCGCCTCCAAATACCCCCTTGATGTTCGGCAGGCTCGCCTCACGGATGGCCGTGATTGCAGGTCCCGAGGGCAGAGTCTCCTCTTTCACATACGTGATCGACGGAACGCTTCGGACAAGTTCTAAAATGGATGCTGAACTTAAACCGGCCCCAATCGGGCTTGGCGCGTTTTGCAGGATGATCTCGGCTCCGGGCAGCGCGCCCGCGATTTTCGTGAAAAACTCCCTGTGTTTCTCGATGTCCTGCCCAAGTCCGTGAGGCGCCATCACCATGAGATGCTCGATGCCGTGCATCCTGGCAGCTGCGCCGGCAGTGATGACTTCATCGGCGCTTGGGGCGCTCGCGCCACCGACCAAAGGCAAAGCTCCGCGTGTCTCTTTGCTTAGCAACTCGAGAAGAGTGGAGCGCTCGGACTCAGTCAGGTGATTGTATTCACTGGCGACGCCGGGGAACACCAGACCGTTGGCGCCCGCTTCAATCGCAAAACGAATGACCTTGGCCTGCGCCTCCAAGTCAATCTGGTTGTCATCGGTGAAAAGTGTAGGAACGACTGGAAAAATTCCCTGGAGCATGGCGCGTGTGAGTGGAGAGAAATGGTGTTCTGATTTGAACAGCCGGTCTGTGTGGATGCG
>JBILLC010000110.1:0-6435 GCA_044376275.1 Chthoniobacteraceae bacterium
GCCGAATTTGTCCTGCTCGAAAGACGCCCATGCTTTCGCGAATGACGCGGGTTTCTCCTGACCCGCCTTGTCGGCAGGACCCACCTTCAGCTCCAATTCACTGAGGATGAAATTTCCATCCGGCGCGCGACCGGGACCGAAGAGCGGGGCATTCGGGTCGGGCAATACTTCGAGCATGATTGCCGTCACGCCCTTCAGATCCGTGGTTGCGGTGAGGTTGTAATCACTGCGGTTAACGCCACCGGAAGAAACCACAGTGCCATCCTTTTCAATGGCGAGCTTCACCGCGGGCACTGATGCGACGGCTGTTTTCGGCACGAGCGGTTTCCATTTCACGGGCGAGGCAACCGGATTGGCGACGGCCAACCAGCCTTCGACCCGGGTCTGCAGCGACTGTTCCCAGCCCTTGAGCGCGGCGGCGGCCCTCGCCTCGCGATCCTTCCGAGTCTGCTCACGCTCGTCGCGCAGGGCCTTGGTTTCGAGTTCATACACATCCAGCGCGGCTTTCGCCTTGCCCATTTGCGCCACACGTTCGGCCTCCATTTTCTTGATGATCGGCGCCTGCTCCTTCTCCTTCGCCTCCCAGAGCGCGATCAGCTCACGATGATCCCCGTCGATGCCCTTGATCATTTTGGAAGTGGCCTCCAATTCCTGCGGCGAAGCCTCGCGAGAGAGCACTCTTAGGAAAAGCTCGTTTGCGAGCTTCGCATCGTCGCCCTCTTTTTGCACAAGCTTGCTGAGCGCGTTCTGCGGATTTTGGATCGCGCCGGAGACGGTTGCACCGCTCAGAAGCGCCATGACCGAGCCCAGACGCAGTTCGCTGTTTCGCTCGCATTCGCACGAGCTTTCACGCGCGGGCTTGCCGAGCGTCGCGAGGAACCCAGCCGCGCCTTCGCTGCTGGAATCCACCATCTGTGCGGCCCTCATTCCCGCGGCGACCCCGGGCAGGGCTGTTGTGGAGCCTGTGACTTTGAACACCGCGTCAAACAGCGTCTCCGCCGAGAGGCGGCGCGCCACCGCATGCGAATAGTTCACGGTATCATCTTCGTTCCATTTGTTGGTGCGGACCGACAATTGGTAGACGCGTGACTTGCAGATTTCCCGGAACACTTCGCGCGTGTTGAATCCGGATTTGAGGAACTGCTGCGTGAGATGCTCCAACAGTTCCGGGTTGGTGGCAGGATTTCCCGCACGAATATCGTCCAGCGGCTCGATGATCCCGCGGCCGAGCAGGTAGCCCCAAATCCGATTGACGTAACTGGAGGCGAAGTAACGGTTGTCGGGCGCCGTCATCCAATGGGCGAGTTGTTCGCGGCGCGAAGACTGCGGCTTTTCCTGAACCGTGGCTGGATACGGGAACTGCGGGTCGCTCACTTTGCCGGTGCGATCGTGCTTGATCTGGCCGGCCGGGTTTTCCTTCACAACTTCAAAGAGCGGCTTGGCGCCCTCGACTGCGGTGCCGCCGAGCTTGCGGCCGCCGCTCGCGGGATCCTCGGCAAGCGAGAACTGCGCAAAATAAGCGGCGGTTTGATAATACTGATCCTGCGTCCAGCGCTCGAAGGGATGGTCGTGGCATTTGTTGCAGTTGAACCGGGTGGCGAGGAAAAGATGCGTGGTGTTCTCCATCGCGTCAGCCGGTTGTCGAAGGATCTTCCAATAACTCGCGGCGGGGTTGTCTTTGTTGGAGCCGCTGGCGGTGATCACCTCGCGAACGAACTGGTCGTAGGGCATGTTTTTATCAACAGCGCTGCGGATCCACGCGCGAAAACCTTCCGCGCCCTCTTTGCCAAGGAACTTGGCGTTGACCTGAAGCAGATCGCTCCACTTGTTGGTCCAGTGCTCGACGAAATCAACGCTGCCGATCAATTCGTCAATCACCGCCTCCCGCTTCACACGGGAGTCGCGGGGGTCGGCCAGAAAAGCCCGCAGCTTCTCGGTGGTGGGAGGTAGTCCGGTTAGATCAAGCGAAACACGGCGCAAGAATTCGTTGTCAGCGCACAAATCTGATGGCTCGATCTGCATCCGCTTCCATTTATTGGAGACCAGCCGGTCGATGACGCCCCATTGCACAGGTTCCTTCCATTCAAATCCGGAGCGGTCCCCCATGACCGTCACCGTGGTTGCCGCGTAATTGCCCTCGTAGCGCGCGAGGATCGGCGCTTCACCGCGACGAAGCGTGGTCACAAGACCGGTGGAATTCACGCTGGCGACATCCGTGTTGCCGCTTTCCACAAAAGCCTCGTTCGAAACGTCCCTGGTTTTTCCATCGGCATAGTGCGCGACAATTCTCACTTGCTGGCGCGAACCTACGCGCTGAAGCACGGGGTTCTGCGGCGTCAGCTCGATTTTGGTCACGCGCGCCGAGGCTGTATTGAGCTTCGCACCGCCCGCCACCCATTGACGCAGAATCTGGTGGTACTTGGCGTCGAGCTCAACCCGGCGCCCACCCTCATGCGGAACTTCGGCAATGGCTTTGAGCAGCATCAAACTGTCATCCGGCGAGGCCACAGTCACCCGGCGCGATGCCATGTCGTCGGTGAGCGAACGTAAATCGTATTCGGGGTCATAGCCCCGGAGCGAAAGTTTGAAGCCTCCTTTTCCGTCCTTCGCGCCGTGACAGGTGCCCTGGTTGCAACCCACTTTCGTCATCACCGGATTCACGTCTTGGATGAAATCGGCGCTGAATCCACCAGCCGCGCCCTTCACTGAAACCGGCACGGTCACGGCCTTGCCCCCAAACTCGACTCTAAGCTCGGCGGTCCCGTCCGCGCGCGGATGCAACTGTCCTTTGGCTGCAAATTCCGCCACCGGCGCGCTCAACTGAAACTTTGCGGAGCGCGTGATATCCGCAACCTCGCCGCCCTCAAACTTCGCAGACACCAGCAACTGCACGTAATCGTTCCGACGCGCGATCTCGACGGTGGCGGGCACCACTTCCAACGAGGCCACGGGTTTGCCCTCAGGCAGCACCTCCTTGGGCTCCGCAGCCGCCTGCGCAGGAGTCTGCAACCGCATACCGCCGGCCTTGGGTGGCCGGATGACTGCCGAAGGCGTCACCGGAGCCGAAGCGAACTCCGCACGCTTCTGGCCGGACTCCACATCAAAGACGCGCACTTTCCCGTCGCTTCCGGCCGCAGCCACCGCGCTGCCATCGGGATGAAAAGCCACCGCGTACACGGTGCTTTGCTCGAGCTTAACCTGCATTGCCCGGCCACCGGTACGCGTTTCATATTCGCTCAACCGCTTCGCCTCCTCGGGCGTGTGTTTACGGGCATCCTTGGCGCGAATTTTCGCAATCTCCGCTGGCACATCCTGCGAGGTTTCCGACACATAAACGCCTACCTCACCCCTGCCATCGAGCGCACTTCCCGCCACAAACTTTTTCCCATCCAACGAAAAGCGCGCGGCAAAAACGCGACCAGTCATTTCAGGGTATTTGCGCAAAAGATTCGCGTTGTCGCCGATCTTGCGGGCGGTGGTGCGAAAGATCCGGAACATTTGCGGCACACCATCCGCCCCGCCCACAACGATGGCCTCCGCAGAAGGCTGCCGGTCCACCGTGTTCATCCCGCCCCGCAAAGCGCCCGGGGTGATGGAGGTGATGTTATCAACGAACCGTTCTCCGGCGACTTCGCTCAATTTGGCAGTCATATCGCGTCCCACGGAGATGAGATGATCGCCTTTCTCCGAAAAAGCCGTTTCCAAAACCCAGTCGTTATGCGAGCCCATTTGGAAGACTTGCTTGCCAGTCTGCGCTTCGATCGCACGCACTGTGTTGTCCGCGCAACCAAACGCCACCAGTTTGCTGTCCGGCGACCAGCTGATGCCATAAAGTGTGTCCCATCCGATGGGGGCCGAGACCTTCAGTTTCCGGCTTGCAACGTCCCAAACCTGAACCTCCCCCATGCGCGCCGGGTCACCTCCCGCAGTGGCCAGCCATTTTCCATCGGGCGAGAAACGCACCGACTGGATGCGTTCGGAAAGACCGACCAAACGCGCTTCAATCGCACTCCCATCGGCTTTGTGCAGGAGGACTTCATGAAAACCCGCGACCGCGATCAAGCTGCCGTCGGGAGAGTAGTCGATTGAGCTGATGACGGGCAGCCGTGGATAGACGGGGGGATGCTCAGCATCAAAATGTTTCTTTGCATCGGCGGGCGTGTCGTCCTTTGCGCCCTCGGCGATCCAGCGTTTGACCAGTTCAATCTCGTGGCTTGGCAGGGGCGGCTTGCCCTTGGGCATTTCGGCCTCGCCATTCACGGGGATGATTTGCTCTAGCAACGCCCCCTTGGACACGTCTCCCGGGATGATCGCAACGCCATCTTTTTCCCCGCCCTTCAAGAGCTTCTCGAAACTGGTCATCACGTATCCGCCCTTCGCCTTGGAAGGCTGGTGGCAGCCCTGACAGTTGGCTTGGAAAATCGGCCGGACATCATGGTAGAAACTCACAGGCCCGCCGGGCGCGCGGTTGGCGACCGCGGAAGAGGCCGACCGGGGGTAAAACGAGAGGATCCCGGCAAGCAAAGCACCGGAGAGTGGAAACACGAAAATCGGGGAAATCTTCATTGGAGGGGCGGGATCAAAGGGTGGCTGAAATACAACAACCCAGAACAGACAATCGTTCAACAGACCCGATTCTTAGTCCAAATCCAATTTTCCACCCCCCTGGAAGGGCCGAGCCCAAAGCCCGCTTCTCCGTGAAACGTCCCTCCGCCCACTGCACACTTTTCAACCTAAGAATCCCCCCTCATAAACATTGTCGCCTTTTGCCCGGTTCATTCACCTCCAGCCGCCTCCCTAAAAACGTCTCCATGAAACAAATACCGTTCACTGCACTGGGGATCGCAACACTTTGCGCATCACCAATCGCCCTCCGCCCCCTCATTGCCCAGGCGCCAAACCTCACAAACCAAGCTCCGAACGCGGGCACCCCCGCCCAGGACCCGGCGCTCGTGCCGACAAATCTGTTCTCGGTGCCCGAGGGGCTGGAAGTGACCGTCTGGGCGACCTCGCCGAATCTTTATAATCCCACCAACATCGATTTTGATGAAAAGGGCCGCCTTTGGATCGCTGAGGGTGTCAACTACCGGAGCAAATCCAAGCGCCGCCCTGAAGGCGACCGCATCGTTGTTCTCGAAGACACCACCGGAAGCGGCAAGGCCGACAAATCCACGGTGTTCATCCAAGACCCCTCGCTTCAATCCCCCCTGGGCATCGCCGCTTTCGAGAACAAAATCGTGGTGTCGCAGCCCCCGGATTTGACGGTTTACACCGATGTGAATGGCGATGGCAAATTCGATCCCGCCATCGATAAGAAGGAAGTCCTGCTGACCGGATTCAACGGGCTGCAGCACGACCACAGCCTCCACAGCGTCACCGCCGGGCCGGACGGCAAATGGTACTGGAACCAGGGGAACACCGGGGCACAGTTCACCGACAAGACCGGCCGCACCTTCCGCATGGGAAGCGCCTACATGCTGCAAGACATCGCCGGACAGAAAAGCGACGATGGACACGTGTGGATCGGAGGTTTCGCGGCCAAGATGGACCCAGACGGCTCCCGCTTGAGCATCATCGGACACAACTTCCGCAACAGCTTCGAACAAACCGTCACCTCCCAGGGGGACGTCTTTCAGAGCGACAACGATGACCCGCCAGCCTGCCGCGTGAGCGCCGTCATGGAGGGCGGCAACGCCGGCTTCTGCTCCGCGGACGGAAAGCGCGCCTGGAAAGCCGACCAACGCCCCGGACAGAGCAAACCCATCGCCGAATGGCGCCAGGAAGACCCCGGCACCATGCCCGCAGGCGATGTCTATGGAGGAGGCTCGCCCACCGGCGTCGCCTTCTATGAAAACGGCGCGCTCGGCGATCAATGGCGCGGACTGCTCCTTGCTTGCGAGGCCGGGAAAAATGTCGTCTTCGGTTACCTGCCCAAACCCTCAGGCGCAGGCTGGAAGCTGGAACGCTTCGATTTCCTGACCTCCAACAAAGAGAAGGAATTCGCCGGATCCGATTTCCTCGGCGGCAAACCCTCCGGCGAACTCAAAACCAAATTTCGTCCCAGCGATGTCGTGGTGGGTCCGGACGGCGCACTGTATGTTGCCGACTGGTTTGACTCGCGAGTTGGAGGCCACCAGACGCTGGACGACGGCTACACGGGCACGATCTACCGGATTGCGCCAAAAGGATTCAAATCCACGGTGCCGAAACTGGATTTATCGACGACTGAAGGCCAGCTGCTTGCCCTGCAAAGCCCGGCGGTGAACGTCCGCCATGCTGGCTTCACCCGTCTGCGCGCCCAGGGAAAGACCGCGGTTCCAGCCGTGGCGGCTCTCTTGAAAAACTCCAACCCCTACATCGCTTCGCGCGCCGTCTGGCTGCTCGCGCAAATGGGTGACACTGGAATCGCCCAGGTTAAACCCCTGCTCCAATCCC
>JBILLC010000367.1:0-3362 GCA_044376275.1 Chthoniobacteraceae bacterium
GGAGTCCATGCGCGGGGTCGCTTATCGCGCCCTGCGGACCGCCGGGCAGGACATCGTGGCGCTCGCCTCTTCAATGGCGGAAAACACGTCGTCCGCCGTCCGTCGCGAGGTCGCCATCAGCCTGCGGGAAGTTCCTGCTCAAAAATCCCTGCCCATTCTCGTGAAACTGGGCCGCCAATTCGATGGCTCCGACCGCGCCTACCTCGAGGCCTTCGGACTCGGTTGCGAGGGAAAAGAAAGCGCTGTCTACGCCGAACTCAAAAAAACGATGGGCGCGTCCCCGGAAAAATGGAGTGACGCTTTTGCCGGGATCGTCTGGCGTCTGCATCCCGAGGACGCTGCGGAGGCGATGAAAACCCGCGCTCTTGCGCCTTCATCCACACCGGAGCAGCGCAAACAAATGCTCACCGCCATCGGCTTCATCCCGTCCAAAGCCGGCTCTAATGCGATGCTCGAAATCGCTGCGAATTCCGCCGCCTCCGCAAAAGCATCAGCCGTTTGGTGGCTGCTCCACAACAATCAGAACCTCTGGCAGGAGCACAATCTTGGGCCCGCGTTGAAAGCCAGCGGCGCCTATGATCCGGACAAGATCGAGCTGGTCTCTGTCGAACCGCCGCCGATCCCGGAAAACGCCGCGGCACTTCCATCCCCGAGTGAGATCGCCGCGCTCGCCGGTGACGCCACGCGCGGACAAGCCGCTGGAGCCGTCTGCTTCATGTGCCATCGCGTGGGCAGCAACGGACTCGATTTCGGCCCCGACCTGACCACCTTCGGCTTACAGCAAACCAAGGAGGTCATCGCCCAGGCCATTGCGCACCCCTCCGCAGACATCTCCCATGGGTTTGAAGGAAACGTCATCAAAACCAAAGACGGCAAAACCATCTACGGAATGATCGTAGGCTCGGGAGACCCGCTCATGATCCAATCCGTCGGAGGGCTGCTTCAAACCGTGCCAAAATCAAGGATCGCCTCGGATACGAAGCTGAAAACTTCGCTCATGTACGAGCCCTCCCAGCTCGGACTCGATGCGCAGAAAATCGCGGATATCGTCGCATGGCTCAAGAGCCTGACTCCACCACAGGCCTCCGCTTCAAACTAATTAGACAACTAATTTGAATGGCACTGGTTGCTTCCTCACCGAATGCTTCGCGTGTCCACATTCTGAGCCCGACGATCCAATCCCATGGCGCGACCAAACATATCCTCAGTTAAAGAACTCAGCTACGATGCCATCGTGATCGGCTCCGGGATCTCCGGGGGCTGGGCGGCGAAGGAGCTCACAGAAAAAGGGCTTCGCGTGTTGATGCTCGAGCGCGGCCACCAGCTCGAACACGTGAGCGGCTACGAGAACGCAATGAAAGCGCCGTGGGAATCGCAATACGGCGGCAAGCTCACCTTGGAGCAGATCGATTCACATCCAAAACTCGCTCGGGATTATCCCTACAACGAGATGACCGAAAAGTACTGGATGCGCGACTGCGACTCGCTTTATCGCGAGGAAAAACGGTTCGACTGGTACCGCCCGAATATTGTGGGAGGGAAATCCATCATGTGGGGCCGGCAATGCTACCGCCTCAGTGATTTGGATTTTGAAGCGAACCTCAAAGACGGCATCGGCGTCGACTGGCCCATTCGTTACGCCGATATCGCGCCTTGGTATTCGTATGTGGAAAAATTCGCGGGCATTTCGGGTGAAAAACTCGGACTCGCCCACCTGCCCGACAGCGAGTTTTTACCGCCGATGGACATGTATCATGTGGAGAAGGAGGTGCGTAAACGCGTGGAAAAGCTATTCCCCGGCCGCATCCTCACCATCGGCCGCGTCGCCAATCTTTCCGCCGCAGCCAAGGCGCAGATGGACGTGGGCCGCGGCCCGTGTCAGTACCGGAACAAATGCTCGCTCGGCTGCCCGTTCGGCGCATATTTCAGCTCGCAATCAGCCACACTGCCTGCGGCGGCGAAAACCGGCCGGCTCACGCTGCGTCCCGACTCGATCGTCACGCAAATCATCTACGACGACTCTTCTCAGAAAGCGAAAGGCGTGCGCGTACGCGATGCAGTCACCATGGAAGATCGCGAGTACTACGCAAAGCTCGTCTTCGTGTGCGCAAGCGCCATGAGCTCCACAGCAATTTTGCTCAACTCGATCTCAAGCCGCTTTCCCGACGGCATGGGCAATGATTCCGGGCAGCTCGGCCGCAACCTGATGGACCACCATTTCCGCGTGGGCGCCAGCGGCGTGTGGGAGGGCGACAAAGACACCTACTTTTACGGACGCCGCGCAAACGGTATCTACATGCCGCGCTACCGCAACATCGGCTCGGACAAACGCGATTATATTCGCGGGTTTGGCTATCAGGGCGGCGGCGGCCGTGAAAACTGGCAGCGCGGCGTTGCAGAACTTTCCTTCGGCGTGGAGATGAAAAACGATCTGACCCAACCCGGGGCGTGGACCATGGGCCTGGCGGGGTTTGGCGAGATGCTTCCCCATCCCGACAACCGGATGTACCTCGATAAAAACAGCAGGGACAAGTGGGGCATGCCGATCGTGGTGTTCAACGCGGAGCTGCGCGAGAATGAAAAGAAAATGCGCATCGACATGGCCAATGACGCAAAGGAAATGCTCGAAGCTTCCGGCCTCAAAAACGTGAAGTCTTTTGACAACGGATCCTTTCCTGGAATGGCCATTCACGAGATGGGCACGGCGCGCATGGGCCATGACTCGAAGACCTCGGTGCTCAACAAACACAACCAACTGCACGCGGTTAAGAACGTTTTTGTCACCGATGGTGCATGCATGACATCGGCGTCGTGCGTCAACCCGTCCCTCACTTACATGGCGCTCACAGCTCGCGCCGTGGACTTCGCAGTCGAGGAGCTCAAGAAGCAAAACCTGTAACCAACCGCAACAAGCGGCGCCACCCCCTGGGACCGCGCAGCCCCAGCTGCGCCAGCCGCCCTGATCACACCAGGGACTCCACAGAGACTCCACACCCACCGCAACCGCAGGCGCTTACTGCAACGCCGTGCCTACGGTTGTTTCTTTCCGAATTCAGCGCCGCGCGCGTCGATCAGCTTCGCAACAAACCCAGTGTCGTAGGATCCGCGCACGAAGTCCGGATCGTGCATGATCGCCTGCTGGAAAGGGATCGTCGTTTTAATACCGCGAATAATGTACTCACTCAACGCCCGCCGCATACGCGCAATCGCGTTCTCCCGAGAGGTCCCCATCGCGATCACCTTCGCGATCATCGAATCGTAATGCGGCGGGACCGTGTAGCCCGTGTAAGCATGCGAATCGATCCGCACACCGCGCCCCCCCGGAGCGTAATACAACTCGAGTTTTCCAGGGCAGGGCGAAA
>JBILLC010000508.1:0-2535 GCA_044376275.1 Chthoniobacteraceae bacterium
GGAATCCTGATGTCCGGGGGCGCACTTGTGATCGCACGCGCTTTTGGCTCAGACGCCTCAATCACTTTTGCCTCCTCGGCGCTCGCATTCTCAGCACTGATGATTTTCAGCCTCCAAGTATTTACAAGGCGCTCCCCCACCCCTTCCATCTCGGAGGCGAGCTTCACCCTGCTTGGCCTTCTCTACATTCCGTTTTTGGCATCTTTCATCTCGGCGCTGATCTACCTGACCCCGAGGGATTCGCACGGCTTAGTCACCGGCCACTTCTACCTCCTCTACCTCGCCGCGGTGACAAAATTCTCGGACTGCGGCGCTTACCTTTTAGGGTCATTAATTGGCAAACACCCAATGATCCCTCATGTGTCGCCAAAGAAGACTTGGGAAGGCTTTGCCGGCGCACTCCTGCTCCCCACCTTTGCCTCTTGGCTACTGTTCAAGCTGATGCCCGGACAACTCACGTTACTCTTCTCGAGCGAACGTGCGATTTTCCTCGGCGTGTGTCTCGCGATCGTCGCCGTGGTTGGCGATCTCGCCGAATCTGTGATCAAACGCGCGACCGGGGTTAAAGATTCCGGCAACTTTATTCCCGGAATAGGCGGTGCACTTGACCTTGTGGACTCTCTTTTGTTCACCGGCCCCCTCCTTTATCTATATCTTAGATACTCAACTTTTCTGCCTCAATGAGAGAAGCTTCGCATGCAGCTAATCCTCGCCGCCGCCGCGTGGTGATTCTCGGCAGCACCGGCTCCATCGGCCAGTCAGCGCTCAAAGTTGCAAAAGATATACCCGAGCGCATGGAAATTGTGGGCCTCGCCGCCGGAAAAAACGTCGCTTCATTCCTCGAACAGTTAAGGGAGTGGCGTCCGCTAGCTGCAGCACTATTTGACAAGACAGCTGCCTCGAAAGCACGGGCTGAACTAGACCACACACACCTTGGGACCGCTGCACACCCTGCAAAAACTTATTGTGACATCGAAGAGGGTGAAGCCGGACTTTGCGCGCTCGCTTCAATGGTTGAGGCCGACCTCGTGATCATCGCAATTGTCGGCACCGCGGGATTGCGCCCGGCGCTTGCAGCTATCGAGGCGGGAAAAGACATCGCGGTGGCTTCGAAAGAAATCCTTGTCATGGCCGGGTCCGTGGTGATGGAGGCCGCCAGACGCAAAGGTGTACGAGTGCTGCCGATCGACAGCGAGCATAACGCAATTTTCCAATGCCTCGAAGGACGCTCAACGACGGAGGTTTCACGGCTGCTTCTGACCGCGAGCGGCGGCCCCTTCAGAACTCTTCCTCGAGAATCGCTTCAACACGTCACTCCCTCTCAAGCACTCAAGCATCCAACTTGGGACATGGGTCGTAAAATCTCGATTGATTCCGCCACTCTTTTCAACAAAGGGCTTGAGATGATCGAAGCCCGATGGCTTTTCGATCTGCCCATCACGAAGGTTGACGTAGTCGTCCACCCTCAAAGCATCATCCACTCGATGGTGGAATTTGTGGACAGCTCCGTGCTCGCACAACTCTCCAACACGGACATGTGCTTTCCAATCCAGTACGCGGTCACCTGGCCGGAGCGGGTTCCAAACCGGCTCCAGCCTCTGGACTTTGCAAGACTAGCAAAACTCGAATTCGAGGCCCCGCGAACGGGCGATTTTCCTGCAATCAATCTGGCCCGGTGGGCCGGCGAAAAAGGCGGCACCTTGCCCGCCGTACTCAATGCCGCAAATGAAGTTGCAGTCGCCGCTTTCCTCGCGGGGCATTGCGCATTTCCCGACATCTGGAGGACTGTTGAAAAAGTGATGCACTCGCACCACTCAGACCCGGATCCGAGTATGGCCTGCATCATTGAGGCCGATAAATGGGCCCGCAACGAGTCAGCCACCTTGCTATCAATCTCAGACTAAACATCACCTGAACTCATGTCGCTCACCACTCAACTCACCCCGAACGGGTCAAATTTTTCAAAGGTTGTCTTCGGCACGTGGCGAATCCTCGAAGACGACCGCACTCGAACCAAGGAAAGGCTGCTCGCAGTTTTAAAAACCTGCCTTGAAGTGGGGATCACCACCATCGATACCGCTGAAATTTACGGAGGCTATCGCGTTGAAGAAACAATCGGCTCCGCGCTCAACTTGGACAAATCCCTCCGTCAGCATTTGCAGATCGTCACAAAATGCGGAATCTATGTTCCAAACGAATTTCATCCTGAGCGGAAAACTCCATTCTATAACGCGACTGCAGAGAGGATCATCAAGAGCGCTGAGAAATCGCTTCGTTTTTTAAACACGGATTACATCGACCTTCTCCTAGTCCACCGCCCCGACTGGCTCACCTGCATCGATGACACAGCAAAAGGTTTAAACCAACTGCTTGCTGCTGGAAAAATCCGCAACGTAGGTGTTTCAAATTATAGCGTCTCACAATTTGAAGCCTTGAATTCTCGCATGGATCGCCCACTGGTCACAAACCAAGTCGAGTTCAGCCTCCTTCACATGGATCCGATTTACGACGGAACCTTTGACCACGCCCAACAGC
>JBILLC010000031.1:0-9765 GCA_044376275.1 Chthoniobacteraceae bacterium
TCCATGCCGGCGCGCAGCCGTCTCTTTCGAGCCGGGATCGGGACTCTTGTTCCCAAACCAGGTGGCTCCGTATTTTTCGCCAAAACTGAACCCCCAGACCAGCGCGCCATCCTTCAAAGAAAGGCACTTGAACTCTCCGCCGCAGGACTGCAGGTAGACGAGACCGGCGTCAACCAAAGGCGTACAACGAGGCCCTTCTCCGTACGCGTTTTGAAACTCCACCATCGGCCCAACGGCGACCTTCCACAACTCCTTCCCACTCGCCATCTCCAAACAATGAGCCACTTCGTTTCCCTCCGCCCCATCCATGAAAACCACACGGCTCCCGGAGACAACCGGCGATGATTGCCCGGGGCCGACAGGGATCTCCCACAGCTGCTTTGGAGCGGAACCCAAACTGCGAAGCACGTGAGCTGCATCAGTGACGGTCCCCGACCGCTCCGGCCCCCTCCACTGAGGCCAATCAACTGCGAAGGCAGGCAATCCAAGAACCGTAAGCAACACAATGGAACGGGGGGCAGCTTTCATACGCCTGCCTCTCTATCCGTCCAGTTGTGAAGGGCAAGAATTTAAAACCTCAGAGCAGCGGTCCAGCCCCGCTCAGGCTTCCTGCAGGAGGTGGCCACGGATTGGGCCACGAATTCGACTACGAGACTACGGATTTGAATTCGGCGGCGCCGGATTTCTTTCATCGGTCCAACCGTAACCATTCGCCCAATTCTTCAGTTTGTAGCCCGTGTTTTCAGCCCTCTTCCCGATCCGGTGGAAGAAATCCGGCACGGACTTGTATTTTTCGCCGGGCTTGGACCAGCGCAACTCGCGCTTTTGCTCCTCGGTTAGAGCAAGCTCCGGGCTGAGCTCGATCACCCGTGCGGAATCCGCCGAGATTTTCAAAGATCCTACGCGGTTGTTGGGCCCGTCCAACAACTCGACCTTCCAAACGGGAATTCCGGCCTGATTGTCCGCGTTTAGCCTGTAGTTAAGACGGTCGAAAGACACACCCGCACGAATGGCCTCCCCGTTGGCCACAGAGAAAACGCCATCCGAATCAATCTGGATCGCAGTCAAATTAAGACGTGTCCCGGAGGCGGCCACCCGTCGCTGTCCCACCACTGATCCCGCTCTCACGTCCAACTGCTGCACGCCTGGTGCCGCCCCCGATCTGCCAGTTGCATCCTCGACCGTGATCTGCCAGACCGTGGGCTGGGGTCTCCCCCCGGTTCCCGCCACTTCAAGAACACGGTTTTGGGCGTCGCGCCCCAACTTGCCCGCGGCGACTTTCAGCGCGTCGTAAGCGGTCTCGCCGGCAAACGCGGACGGAAGCGCGCAAACGGCTATCAGGCATGAGACACGTGAAACAGTTCGGAGTATTGACATAAAAACAGGAGAAATGAGCTGGCGAACAAGTCGAAAGGAAAGACCAGAAAATCAAGAGCGGCGAGAGCGCAAAAAACACCTCGCTTCAGTCTCCGTTGAAGCACCCATCGGTCTAAATGAGGCTCGCGACATCTTACTTTGACGCAAATTTCGCGACTCACTCCCGAAACTTATCTGGGCACTGAACGAAAGCTGAAAGAAGGCCGTCCCGCAGCCCCGCTATTGATTTGCGGGCTTTCCTGCCGATGGATTAGCACAGAATTGAGCAAGATCCAAGGGGAGAACTTCGCAAGAATCGCGAGTTGTACCGATTGCAAACTTCGAACGAAAAGGGTAGATCTCCGAGGCGATGTTTCCCTTCACTCCATCTTACCTTAAGCAAGCCAACCTTTATTTGGAGGAAGGAGCAAAGCTGCTGGCGTACAGGCGGGATATTGTGTCGCAAGCGACCATTGACTCAGTGCAACAATCTATTGACGCATTAAAGCTGAGCCTCAAGTCCAAAGACCAAGCCACGGTTGAGGCCGCCATGCGCGCCCTAGATAACGCCTGCCGGGATCTGGCGCCGCCGCTACGCAACGGGAGCTGGCGCGAAAACGTGGAGGTTTTCGTGGTGGCAATCAGTATCGCGCTGGGGGTGAGGACGTATTTCGTACAGCCCTTCACCATACCCACCGGCTCGATGCAACCCACCCTCAACGGCATCATCACCAAGCCGACAAACAACCCGCCTCCGAATATCCTGCAGAGGGCGGTGGAGTGGATTGTACTCGGGCGCGACTATTTTCACATCACGGCGAAGCGCTCGGAGCGGATTCTTGAGATTCAGGAGCGCCACGCGTTTGGCATCAAGCTGGGACTGGCGACCTACAGCGTGGTGGTGACCGACCAAGGGGAATACAACGCCTACGTACCGCTCGCGGCGCTGAAGGCGGATTTACGCTGCTCACCCGGGCGCAAGGTGGAGCCGGGGCAGATCATCGCCTGCGGCGAATGCAACACCGGCGACCATGTGCTTGTGGACAAGGCGAGCTATCACTTCATCCGCCCCAAACACGCCGATGTGTTCGTCTTCAACACAACCGGCATCCCGACCCGCGACAACGTGTTCAACCCCGGTGGACCTTCGCAGTTTTACATCAAGCGATTGGTCGCTCAGGGCGGGGACCAACTACAGATCGACCCACCCACACTTTTACGAAACGGCACCGCCTCGCCCGAAGATTCCATCAAACGGGTAATGTCCGGGACATTTTCAAACCCATCGCCCGCTGGGTATCGCGGCTACTCCAACGGGCCCGAGCAAGGTAAGTTCTCAATTCTTGGGAATCCAAACGCGACCTTTGAGGTGCCCGACAAGTGCTACTTTGCGCTTGGGGACAATTCCTACCACTCTTCCGATTCCCGCGACTGGGGCCCAGTGCCTCAACAAAACGTGATCGGGCGCGGCTGGCTGGTGTACTGGCCCTTCACCGGACACTGGGGCAGTGTCAAATAAATCTTACTCCTCGATCCCCAACCACCCCAAAACCTTATGGCAAGACGCGCTAGTTCATCCGTGCCGAAAGGCATTCTTATCGGAGGCATCGGCGGAGTCGCCGCGCTGCTCCTAGGTGGTTACATTTTTCTTGGCGGCTCAAAGGACGCATTCCGGACCACCACACCTTTTCCAACCAAAGAGTATCTCGAGAGCGCGAGCAGTCTACGAGGCAACACGTACAAGCTGGAAGCAACCGTGGACAAAACTCTCGAGGTGTCCCAGTCGGCAGGCCGCCTGTTTTCCGTGGAAGCCGGTGGCGACATGCTGCCAGTGCTGGTGCCCTCCAGCCTGAATGGCACCAATGTGGAGCGCGGACAGAAGCTGCAATTCAAAGTGCAGGTCACCGAGAACGGGCTGATTCGCGCCGAGGAATTGCGCAAACCCTAACTGATTGTGCATATGAAAGGTTTTGCCTCTCTAACATCCGGAATTGCCAGCGCGGTACTGCTTGTAAACCAGCTTCCAGCCCAGGCCCCAGCACCGCGACCAGCAAGTGCAGAATCTCAGCCTGCACCATCGGCGGAGGCCCAGCAATCTTCCAGCGCGCAGTCGCCCTCCCCTCAGGACTCTCCTCAACAACCGCCGCCCGCGAATGCAGATCCAGCCAACAACGCCCCGGGCGCAATGTTCGACAACCGGCTTCCAGCGCTCGACCCATCGGGCAGCATGATCCGTTTCAACGGCCAAAACTGGAGTGCCACAGACAACGCGCTTTTCAGAACCCGTTTTGAAAAATACCTCAACACCCCGGAGGAGAGTGGGACTGAAGAAAAAGCTCACCGCGAGATACTCAATCAAATCATCGCTCTGTTGGACCCAAACACCTTCAAGCCTTCAACCATCAGCGAGGCCTACAAACTTCTCGCACGGGCGGCCAACTACCCGGGGGATAGTCGTCTCAGCGACACTATTGCAAACGCTGTTTACTCGGTATGGGCGACCAAACGTTTAAAAACCCGTCTAGATGAGGCAAATCGAATCCTGGAGGAGGAAAACCGACGCGCCCGCTACAACCTGGGTGTGGTGTCCGATCTTAGGTCAGGCACTGCAATCAACCAACCAGCGAAATCAACAATCAGCCAACCGAACATCAAAGGCCCTGCGGGCCCGCAGGCTCCGCAGCCCCCACCCCAGCAGCCCGCGGAACCGCCTCCAGCGCCACCGGCTCCAGCCCCTGCCGCACCTACACTGCCCGGGGCGCCCGTCGTGAAAAGTCTGGCTCCAACCGAGAACGGGCCCACCGCGAACGAGATCGCAGCCGCAGCGACCAGTCGGAATGCAGTCAAAATAGCTGACTACGCGGAGAAGCTCGTATCGACCTCCGCGGCGATGAAGGCGAACAGCCTGAAAGGGTCCGTCTCCGAGATGCAGGCAAAGCTCGAATACCAAAGTTTGCTTGTGCAGCTTTTCGTGCAAAGACGCTTCCACCACGTGGTGATCGGATGCCGTTTTTACCGCGCGATTTTCAGCGATGGCGCCTCGAAGCTGGAAGTTCCCGCTGAGTCGCAAACTATTTTCACCAAGGGAACGGGGCTTCAGGCGACAGTATCGACAATTGAATCCGTGACCAACGAGCTCATGCGCGACGTACAGACTGGGGCGCAAGCATTCCATCGTCTGCTGGATCTTGGCGAATTGCGATCGGCTGCCGAAAGGCTCAGGGACATCCTGATCATCGGCGAATTTATGCCCGAGGTCCGAACACTATCTTTTGAGCGAAAGCGCAAAGTGCTTGGGTTTGTTGAAAAGGCGAACCAACTGCAGTCGGCGATTGAAGTCAAAGACTACACACTCGCATCCGAACTCATCTCTGGACCCAACGGCCTTAAGGCGATCGCCAAGGACTTCGATGCAACCAAGCCGAATGCTGTGATTGAAACCGCACGCAACGCCACAAGGCTTCATCTGGCTAAAGCCCGTAATGCGGCGCTCTCTGGAAACAAGCCCGAGTTTGAAGCGGCAATTCAAGAAGCAGCAAAAATCTGGCCCAACAATCCGGAGCTCACCGAACTGGCCAGTAAAGCCTTTGCTCAAAGCGACCAAATGGCGCAAGCGCTGCAGGAGCTGGATCAGCTCATCGCACAGAAAAATTTCAAACGGATCGCAGACGAGGCGGGCCGATTTCTTGCAGCCACGCACAATGCGCCTGCCGAAAAGCAGGCACAATTGAAGGATATTTTGAATGACTACAAATCCATCGAGGGAAGTCTCGGCGCGTCCAAAGAGATGGATCGGTTGGGAAACGCCGCCGGCGCATGGGAAGCAATCGATAAGGTGGCGGAGAAGTTTCCCGACGACCTGCAGCTAAATCAAGCGCGAGCGCTTTACACCACCAAGGCGTCCGACTTTGTGCGCAGCATTCAAACCGCCAAAGAGCACGAGCGCCGCTCTCAGGCGGCAACCAGTTTAGCGTGGTACCTTAAAGCCCAGCGACTGTATCCGAGCAGCGAGATCGCAGATCAGGCGGTGCAACGCTTAAAAGTTCTGCTGATGCAGCCTGCGCCCGGCGCAACGCCGCCTGCCGCCAACTAGCCGGACGTATGCCTCAATCCACGCCCTGTCAGCCGCTTGTTCGCGAGGCGAAAGAAAAGGGCAACAGCTCCGGCGCGGCCCTCGGCTTTGTTTCCAGAATCATTGCACTCAGCGCGTCTTTGGCGGCCGCGGGCCACGGACAACAGAGCATCCTTTTGCAAGCGAGCGGTGGCCCTGACGTTGGACAGGCAAAAACCTCGGATGCTATTCCCGGCGCGAAGCCAGCCGAGAGCGGGATGCAGTTCAATGGCAAAACATGGAAACCAAGCGACAACGCAGTTTTCATGGGCCGCTTTGAAAAATTTTTAAACACGCCCGAGGAGAACGGTGAGGCAGAACAGGAGCACAGGAAAATCCTTAACCAGATCATCGCGCTGCTGGATCCAAACGTCCTCAAGCCGGGCACCATCAGCGAGGCTTTCAGACTACTGGCGCGCGCCTCGACTTTTCCCGGAGACAGCCGACTGTGTGATACTCTCGCAAACGCCATTTACAGTGTTTGGCAGTCCAAGCGCAACCAGATCATCCTCGGAGAAGCCAACAGGATTCTGGATGAGGAAGTCGAAAAAAAGAGCCGTTCCAACTCCATCTCCTCGATGGAAAAGGTTGCAGAAAACAAAGCAAAAATCACCGCAAATGGAGCAAGAAGCGCGCTTTCGGAACTCCAAGCAAAGATTGATTTTCAGGGGATACTGATTCAATTGTTTATGCAGCGCCGCTTCCACCACGTGGCAATAGGAACGCGCTTTTACAGGGCGATTTTTACGGACGGCGATTCGCGTCTCAATATAGACAAAAGCACCGTGCAAGTGCTGAACAACGGGGCAGGATCCGCCCCAACTGTAGCAACCCTTGAATCCTTGGGAAACGAAGCGATGCGCGATGTTCAACTCGCGACACAGGCTTTCCACACTCTTTACAACCAGGGCGAACTTCGATCCGCAACAGAGCGTCTGCGCGAGGCATTGATGATTGGTGAACACATGCCTGAATTGCGGACCGTCCCGCTGAAGCGCAAACGCGACGTCTTGGGTTTTCTCCAAAAAGTGCAGCAGCTCGAGGGCAGTTTGGAGACTTTAAATTTCACTCTCGCCGACGAGCTCATAAACGGGGCGGGCGGACTCAAGACCATTGCGAAGGACTTCGACTCCTCCAAGCCGGAGGGTGTGATCGAGGCAGCAAAAGCCGCTGCTCACCTGTACTTGGTCAAGGCACGCGCCGCCGCCAATTCTGGGGAGACAGCCAAGTTTGAAATAGCCATGCAGGAAGCCGCAAGGATCTGGCCCAACAACCCGGAGCTGAAAGAAGTGACCGAAACCGCGTTCAAACGCGGCGATACCGCGCATCAGGCATTGGAAGAGTTGGATCAACTGATCTCTCACAAAAACTTTTCACGAATCGGACGCGATGCAGGGCGCTTTCTTGCAGCGGCTCAAACCGCCACTCCGGAGAAGCGCGCGAAACTTTTGGAAATTTTAGAACAAGTAAAATCCATTGAAGCAAGCATTACGAAAGCCCGGGAGTACTCCAAAAAAGGCGACTATTCTGGTGCATGGGAATCGCTCGATGAACCCTCGAGACTATTCCCCGATGAACTCGAACTAAACCGCCTCCGGAGCGATTATGCAATCAAGGCGCCAGCGTTCGTCGGCGCGATCGAAAACGGCCGCAAAAGCGAGGACCGCTCTCAACTCGCTGTCAGTCTCTCTTGGTATCTCAAAGCACAACGTCTTTACCCAGGAAGCGAAATAGCCCAGCAGGCTCAAGCCAGAATCACCCCGCGTCTGATGCAAGGCCTTTGATTTGGGTCAGGAACGCCACTTCAAGCGTGTTTCCTTGCCGTGCAACGAATGGGCTTTGTTGGTGTCGAACAAAGTCAACCTGCAACCGCTCGGACCAATCAGAGCCGACGTCCAACCGGTGGGCTGCTCAGTGGCAAAACGGTAGGCGCAAGCCGGCAGATTGACAAAGTGCAGTCCATCGATCTCAAACTTTGCAGCCACATGGGTGTGACCAAAAAACAAAGCCTTCACCTGCCTGTTTTCCAGCAACACAGGCAGCAATGCATCCGTGTCCGTGAGCCCGCTGGATTTCGCCGGAGAAATCGGATGAGGATTGTGATGAACCATCACCAATGCAGGACGCATCGGCTCTGCCTTTAAGGACTCGGCCAACCACGCGATCTGCGCCTCCCCCAAGCGGCCGGGAGTCTTGTTGGTGAACTCCAGCGAATCAAGCAGGTACCAGTCGCAAAACCTGCCGCGCACCCGTGAAGCAACCTTTTCCTCCAGTTGCGCGGGATGGACTGATTTCGCAGCAACCGCACCGCGTGCAGCGGAGCCAAACACGTTTTCTAGTCCCGAACGAATCCGGGCCCTCTCATCGTGATTCCCAAGCGTGACGTGCAGTGGCACTTCATTCGCAAACACGGGCTCCACCAAAGTCCCGAAGGTCCGGTAATCCTCACTCTGCCCATCCAAGAAAGCGCAATCCCCGTTAATCATCGCACCCGCGAAGGGCAGCCGCTTGTGGGATTCAAGTAACTCAGCAACGGCTTGCCGCAAATGATCCGCCATGTTGATGCCGCGCGCATTTGTGAGGGGATCTGCTGCGATATGCGTATCGGAAAGCAGTGCCCAAGCCTCGGCATCGTCCTCGAGGGACTCCTGAGCATGCAGTTGTCTTGTATCATCGAATAAACCGACACCAACGGCAGAAGCTGCCGTAAACAGGGATGAGATGAAACGCCTGCGCGAAACATCGGGTGGGACAATGTGGAGTGGCATATCAATGATGGATGGGGTGGATTGTTCTGCGTTGACTTTCGGAGAATGCGCAAGGTGTTAACAAATAAAACAGGAGTGCGCACGCACTCTTGAGCCTCCGATTGGAGATCGGAAGGGATTGTGTACTACCCTACTTTCCCCACTCGCCCCATTCTGCGCCTCACAGCCGCGCCTAAATCCCGAACCTCCTCGACCCGCAACAAAGCGGCGATCGCAAAGAACACGATGGAGGCAACTCCGATGACGGCGAGGAGCCTTGCAGCACGCATCACGGAGTCAAGAAACAGCCAGGACTCCATTAAATATCGCGCTCCCGCCCAGCAAACCGCCGCCAGCGCCGCGCCGGCAACGCCAATTCGAATCAGCGTCCCAAACAGCCGACCGGACTGTATTCCGTTCAAATGCGCTCGCATCAGAAGGTACAGAGCAGTGAAATTCGCGATCGCGACGCAGCCAGTGGAAAGCGCGAGGCCTCGGTGTCCCATCTGCAGATGGAAGGTGAGGTACCAGTTGAGCAGCAAATTCACACCTATCGCACCAAAGCTCACAAGCATTGGGGTTTTCCTACGGCCCACCGCGTAAAAGGCCGGGGCAAGCACTTTGATTCCGGCGTACGCGGCCAAGCCGACGGCATAGAATCGCAGCGCCTCGGCGGTCTGCAAAGTTGAGGTGGAATCAAAGCGCCCGCGCTCGTAAATGAGCGAGATGATGGGCTCGGCTAAAAACGCGAGCCCCAAAGAGGACGGTATCGTCAATAAAAACCCAAGGCGCAAACCCTTTGCCAATGCGCCACGGAGCGCGTCGGTGTCACCAAGCGCCGCGTGCCGGGACACGATCGGAAGCGTCACGGTGCCGATGGCAACGCCGAAGACACCGAGCGGTAATTGCATCAGCCGGAAAGCGTAGTCCAGCCAGCTCACGGGTCCATCCCCTGGGACCATCGAAGCAAAGTGACTATTGACCATCACATTGACTTGCACGGCGCTGGCTGCGACCACCGCAGGTCCCATCAACGACATCACTTCGCGCACCCCGGGATCACGCCAATTAAAATCCAGACGCAACCGGAAGCCGACCCGGTACAACGCAGGCCATTGAGCAATCAACTGCGCAAACCCGCCAACGAGTGTTCCAATCGCCAGCCCAACGAGTGAGCGCGGCCCAAACCCGGGATCCAGCCACCAGGCGAACCCAACCCCGCCAAAAATCGAGCCGATATTGAAAAAACTCGAGGCCATCGCAGGCGCTCCAAAGACATTTTTCGCGTTCAACAAACCCATCGCCAACGCCGCGAGCGACACGAGCAAGATGAAAGGAAACATGATGCGGGTGAGCTGAATGGTGAGCGCAGCTTTTTCGCCAGAGAACCCGCTTGCAATTCCACCGACAATGGCCGGTGAAAACGCCATTCCAAGCAGCACTAAAGCGCTGATGACAACCACCGCCAAACTCGCCACCTTGTTCGCGAGCGCCCATGCAGATTCGCTGCCCTCGGTTGCGTCCTTTTTCGAAAAAGTAGTGACCAGCGCC
>JBILLC010000509.1:0-2530 GCA_044376275.1 Chthoniobacteraceae bacterium
TCTCCATCTCGCTTGCGTCACTTAAAGTTTCGAGCGGCACGTTTTGGGGCAAACCGTCTCCGTACCGATCCCAAGTGGTGATGTTGCATGTGGCATCGATTGTGAGCGAGTGATGCGCCTCCTCCACTTCGAAATACGCCACGTGGTTTCCATGAAAATCCGTGAATTTCCGGAGCCGTGTGGATGGGAGCACGCGGAGCATGAAGAAGTGGGGCTCCTGCCATGGGCTCTTTTTTGGGGTCAGCCGCAGTTCATTTGCGTTGCGCTGTACTGGAGTTGGATAGAGGTAGCGGGTTGAGTGCGTGATCCTAAGCTTCATATGCCTCCTGAAGCGGAAACCGGGTCAGCGGACACTTGCGAAACCCGGCGAAGAGCGCAGGAATATGCAAGAAAGCTCGGACGAGTCGAGGTCATTGATTGCTGTTGCTGTTGTTGCTGCTGCTGCTTCTGGAGATGAAATTCAAATGGGTCAAACACCAGCGGCCTCGTGATGCCGGAAACCTGCTGGGGCAGTTTGACGTAGGTTTCAAAAATGGCCTGACCAAGGTTGTTCAGCGAAACCTGGAGCTCATCGATGTACGCGTGCACACCTTTGCTGAGAACGTCGCTCGTCCCTGAAAAGTTCAGCTGTGCAAGCAGGGCGCCGGCCAGCTTCTCGCATTCGTTGGAATACTGTCCGGTGGGATGCCCGGATATGTTGTGGAGCATCTCGTCCACCATCCGGACTGAGAACCGCACCGAGCGCGGGAAGTCCGTGGAAAACACCAGCAGGTCAAGCACACGCTCCAAGCTCACCTCGGTTCCGTTCGATTTCCGGTACGGCGCGTGAGCGGAGCAGGCACGAAGTATCGTGCCCCATTGCAGAACTTCCGCCGTCGGATCCAGCCCGCCCAGAGTCTGGGTTTTGATGTCGACAAATCGGCTGGTTTTGTCGGCGCGCTCGAGAAAACGACCAAGCTGCAGGAAATTCCAACCTTCGTTGCGCGGCAGTGTCGCGGAGGTGATTCCATCAAACTGCAGCGAGGACTCGATGATGCGCTCGAAGAAAATCTGGGGTGAATTGTTCAACAACGCCGCACCGTCTTGGGAGCTGATTTGCAGGTAAAGCTCGTTGAGCTCCGTCCACATTTCATCCGAAATTTGGTCGCGCGCCGTGCGCGCATTTTCCCTGGCTTCTTGAACGCATGAAATGATCGAGTCCGGGTTCCGCGTGTCGAGTGTGAGGAAGAAGCTGCTGTCTCCGGGCTGCGGGTTTGGGTAGAGCAGGCGGAAAGCCCCCTCCATGGCGGTTGCGGAAAGCACGGGGGCCCAGTATTGGTCGGGGTTGTGAGCCCCGAGCGCAGCTCCGTCGAGCAGCAGTTCGACGCTCACCTGCATGAGTCTTGCGAGGTTTTCCGCCCGTTCAATGTAACGGGACATCCAATAGAGATGGTCGGCGACACGTGAAAGCATAAGGAGTGGTTTTTGAAAGGTTAGGAAGCCAGCACCCAGGTGTCCTTGCTCCCGCCGCCTTGCGATGAGTTCACCACAAGTGAGCCGCGCTTGAGCGCGACGCGCGTGAGTCCGCCGGGCAGCACTTTGATGGTTTCACCGCACAGAATGAAGGGCCGCAAATCCACGTGCCGCCCCTCGAGGGCGCCATCCACAAGCGTCGGATGCTGCGAGAAATACACAACCGGTTGCGCGATGTAGTTGCGCGGGGCCGCTTCGATTTTCGCGTGGAACTCCGCGATCTCCTCCTTCGAAGCGCGGGGCCCGATCAGCATCCCGTATCCACCACTTTCATTTGCGGCTTTCACCACCAGTTCGGGAAGATGCTCGAGGATGTATTTTTTATCGTCCGGCCGCCAGGCTAGGTAGGTTGGGACCTGCTTTAAGATGGGCTCCTGTCCGAGGTAGTAATCGATCATCTCCGGCACATAAGCGTAAGTGACCTTGTCGTCGGCGACTCCAGTTCCGATGGCATTCGCGAGCACAACATTCCCCCGTCGAACCGCGTCTACGAGTCCGGAAACACCCAGCATTGAGTCCTTGCGGAAGACGGTTGGATCCAGAAAGTCATCGTCGATTCGCCGGTAGATCACGTCCACCTGCTGGAGCCCGCGAGTGGTGCGCATGTATACGAATCCATCCAAAACGAGCAGGTCGCGGCCTTCCACGATCTCGATCCCCATTTCGCGGGCTAAGAACGAGTGTTCAAAATAAGCGCTGTTGAAAACGCCTGGTGTGAGCAAAACGCAGTTCGGGTGCGCGGTCTGGCGCGGTGCGATAAAGCGCAGCGTCGACAACAAGTCTGCTGGATACGTGTCCACAGAACGCACTCCGGCGCGGCCGAAGAGCTGGGGCATCACCCGCTTCATCGCCGCCCGGTTTTCAAGCACGTACGAAACCCCGGATGGGCAGCGCCCGTTGTCTTCGAGCACCAGATAGCTGCCATCGCGGTCGCGAATCAGGTCTGTGCCGCAGACGTGGATATAGGTGTCCCTCGGGACGGAGGTTCCCACAAACTCGGGTCTGAAGTGCGCCGCCC
>JBILLC010000510.1:0-2528 GCA_044376275.1 Chthoniobacteraceae bacterium
ATCACCGACCTTGATAACATTCATCCCGAGAACAAACGCGTCCCGGGGGAGCGCCTTGCGTTGCTCGCCGCCCGTCAAGTTTACGGCGACAACAGTGTGGTCGCGTCCGGGCCCATATTTGAATCCGCTCAAACCGGGGTGAGCAAATCCGCATTCGGTTTTCTTCTGCCGGTTCGGGGCTGACCACCCGGAACAAGGCCTCTCCGGACGAGTTCCAGATTGCGGGAGAAGACCGCCAATTCGTGCCAGCCGAGGTCACCCTTGAGAAAGACTGTGCGCTGGTACGCTCTCCCAAAATCACCAAGCCCGTGGCGGTCCGGTTCGCGTGGCACGAGGGAGCGAGGCCCAATCTTATGAACAGCGAAGGCCTGACCGCCACCGCTTTCCGCACCGACTCTTGGCTCATGGATGACCCTCGCACAAGCGATCATCCCGCTTCCAAATGAGCACATCCTTCTTTGCCTCCCCTCTCCCAGCCGCTCCCCCAATCGCCCACGTCCTACCAAGAAAGCCTCTGTTTTCGGCCAAATGCGCTTTACCGCATTCACACTGGTCGGACGGATGATCTCCCCGCCCTGGGCCGCCGTCCTGAGCAGCGATGTCCGAGTTGAGATTCCGGAACTTCCGCTTTTTTGACTTCAATCAAAACACCATATCGAACATGCACGGGATCGACCTCCACAGCAGCGAAAGAAACTTGGACATTCAATCCACCCCGATCTTCTCAGCCGGCAAAAAGGGCATCCATGTGATCATCGATGGCCGCGCGTTCTGAGGGCGCCCCGAACGCTCGGCGACCAAAGGTTGTCGACACTTTTAGATTGCCTTCAAGTGTCGACACTTTAGAAGTCTTTCATGGACGATCCCGTTTCCATGCCCATCCCCCCGAAGCGCAGAACCTATGCGCACGCACTCCTGCTCCCTCTCCTCGCTGAAATCCTCGCGCTGCTCGCATGCGCCGCCGTCCCCGCCGCCGCAGCCGCCGCAGCCGCCGCAGCCGCCGCCGCAGCCGCCGCCGCAGCCGCCGCCGCAGCCGCCGCCGCCGAAAACGACGAGCAACTTTCCAAATCCTACACCGCGCAGATCCATCCGCTCTTTGTGAAAACCTGCGGGAAATGCCACGGTGAAAACCCCAAGGACAACGACCTCAACCTCGCGGGGCTTGCCACCGCGGAGTCCATTTTTGCAAAGCCCGCCGTCCTTGCGGATGTCGCGGGACGCCTCCTAGACGGCGACATGCCGCCGCGCAAAGCGACGCAGCCGACCCAGGCCGAGCGGGAAGCGCTCCTCAACTGGGTGCAAAGCGCCATCGATTTTACCGCATCAGCAAAAGCCGGCGATCCCGGCCCGGTCACCTTGCGCCGCCTCACGAACAACGAATACGACAATGCCATCCGCGATCTAACCCGAGTGGATATGCGCCCCACCCGTGCCGGTGAGTTTCCGCCCGACAGCGTCGGGGGCGAAGGCTTCGCGAACGTGGGCGAAGCCATGCCTATGAACCCGGGTCTGGTGGAACGCTACCATGACGCCGCGCGTTATGTCGCAGCGCGCGCCGTGCTGTTGCCCGCGGGCCTCCGATTCTCCCTCTCGCCCGACCGGCCCGACTGGACGGCGGAGGCGGAGAAAGCTCTGCGTAATTTCCACGCCCGGCATGCCGGAGCCAAAGGCGAGCCGCCGCTG
Organism: Chthoniobacteraceae bacterium; assembly: GCA_044376275.1. GTDB lineage: Bacteria > Verrucomicrobiota > Verrucomicrobiia > Chthoniobacterales > Chthoniobacteraceae > Chth-196. Next base: position 1,684 of record JBILLC010000510.1, read on the forward strand.
GCAACGCATCTCGCAGCCACCATCAAACATCGCGAACGCCTCATCCGTGGTGGCCCTGCGGAGCTTGCCACCGTGGCGGCAGAGGAAAAGCTGAATGCCACCTACCTCAGCGCGCTCTGGACCGGACTGAGCAGTAATTTAAACGAATTTCCGTCGGCGGAGCTCAAGGCGCAGGCCCGGGAGTGGCATCGAAAAATTACGCAGTCGCAGACGCAAAAGCAGCAATTCCAAGCCGCCTTTCAATCCGCCAAACAGAAGATCGATGCTCATTGGGCTTCTTCAAAACGGATCCTTGCGCAGTCGAAGGTGGCCGAGGGCGGCTCTGTTGCTTTTGAGCAAAAGGTGACCGTTCAGCTCGGCGAGCTGCTGCTACTCACGGTGCTTCCAAACGAAAATCACGGGGCTGACAGCACGCTTGTGGAGTGCTCGATCCGCGAAACAGGAGGCGGGCAACGCATTTGGAGTACCTCGGACTTGGTTCCAACCCTGCTCAATGGCAACCCTTGTATCGGCAAGCACGAGGCCCGCTGGAGTTTTCTTGAAACAACATCAACACCAACGTTCCTCACAGATCGGCGCGACGGCATTTCGGGGCGGGCCGAATTGAAAGCGTGGAGCCTCGGATCGGAGCCTTCGGTGTTTGTGAATACCGTTGCGGAGGACATCCGAGTTTGGACAAAACTGCGTGCGCAGTCGGTTTTCGTGCACCCCGGACCGAGGCGCCCCGTATCGATTGCGTGGACAAGTCCTGTTGCCGGCGAGTTGAGTGTCACAGGTTTCGTTGTCGATGCGCATCCGAGCGGCAGCGATGGCGTCTCCTTTGAGTTGGCGCATCTCGCAGCGCC
>JBILLC010000032.1:0-9751 GCA_044376275.1 Chthoniobacteraceae bacterium
GATGGAAATGCATCGCTTAAAATTCGTATCGCCGCGGCATCCCGCTCATCTGCAAAAATCGGCAGCAACACAACTTTGTTAGCAATGTAAAAATTGGCGTAACTCGCAGGCAACCTCAACCCATCGCGCTCGATCCGCGCAGGCATCGGCAACTCGGTGACCTTGGCTAGGCTGCCATTCTCCAATCTCATGGCGCGCAACGCTTCAAGATTCGCCCTGAGTGGAATATGATTTGCGTCACCGGTGTCAGCCTCCACGACAGTCAAAACCGACGTTTCATTCACGAAACGCGTGATGTCGTCGACATGCCCGTCAGTGTCGTCTCCTTCAATCCCGTCTCCAAGCCACACCACATTTGAAACGCCGAGATAGTCTCGCAGGTAGCCTTCAATCTGCGATTGCTCCAAGTGCGGATTACGATTCGGATTCAAAAGACAACTGCGAGTGGTCAGCAGCGTACCCCTTCCGTTCACATCGACAGACCCACCCTCCATGACAATCCCCGGAGCGTACACGGGCAACCCAAGAGCCTCTGCGACCCGTGTCGGAACAGCGTCATCCAAATCATGCGGAGGGTACTTGCCGCCCCATGCATTGTAAGCCCAATCAATCACCGCAAACTCCTGAGATTGCTGCCTTTTCACAAAAATCGGGCCATGATCCCGACACCAAGGCTCATACGCCGGATGATGGTAAAACCGAACATGTCCGTCTCGCGCCCCGCATCGGGAGAGCTGCCTGCGCACTTCATTCTGATGAGCAGTATCCCAAACGTTAATGCACACAGGCTCGGAATCCGCGAGCGCGCTCACCATTTGGGCAAATGCCGGCATTACTGACTCATAGGCGTCGGGAAACGAAATGCCGTCCGGCCTGGGCCATGACAACCAAGTGGCGGCGTGAGGTTCCCACTCAGCCGGCATCCTGTAGCCAAGTGAAGAAGGGAGTCCATGCGATGAGTCACGCGGCTCAAACATGGTCAGACTCCAAAAAGCGTTGATTGATGCCCTCGTACGCGTCAATCCGGCGGTCGCGAAAAAACGGCCAGTGTGTTCGCTGCGTATCCAGAGCGTCCAAGTCTAACTCGACTACCAAAATTTCCTCTGCCGATGCCGACGCTTTTTGGATGATTTGACCCGAAAAATCAGCGACGAAACTCTGCCCCCAGAACTCAATTCCGGGACCACCGTCAGGCGCCTCATGCCCGACCCGATTTGGCACGGCCACGTAACAACCATTAGCCACCGCGTGACTGCGTTGGATAGTTTCCCAAGCACCATGCTGACGCTCTCCGTGCTGCGCTTTCTCTGAAGGATGCCATCCGATTGCCGTGGGGTAAAAGAGGATCTGCGCTCCCCTTAGCGCGGTGAGCCTCGCCGCCTCCGGATACCACTGATCCCAGCAAATACACACACCGATGGTTGCGTACCGAGTTTTCCACGCCTTGAAGCCGAGGTCGCCCGGTGTAAAATAAAATTTCTCGTAGAAAAGAGGGTCATCCGGGATGTGCATTTTCCGGTACTTCCCGAGGAATTTCCCGTCGGCATCAATCACCGCCGCGGTATTATGGTACAAACCAGCGGTCCGCCGCTCAAAAAGCGACGCCACAATCACCACTTCAAGCTCAGCGGCCAAGCGGCAAAGTAGATCGGTCGTCGGCCCTGGAATTTCCTCCGCGTATCCGAAATATTTATGGTCTTCGACCTGACAAAAATACTGCGAAGTAAAAAGCTCCTGCAGACAAATAACCTGAGCCCCTTTCGCTGCAGCATCGCGAATGCGCTGCACGGCCTTCTCTATGTTCTCCTGCAAACCGGCAGAACATGTCATCTGCACGAGGCCGATTTTCACTTTTTTGGGGTGCTTCATAACAAGATGGAATGCGCTGGCTCTAAATCAGCACCCTATTCGCAATTCACAACGGAAAGCAAGTCGAGCGCCGACTGTGAGACAGCTGCGAAAACAAAACAGTCTTGAGATTGCCGCTCCAACCACTCAATCAGAGCCACCGGCCATCACGGTGCCGTTAAGGAGCTGGTTCAATCGTAACACTGTCCACCGACACTCGCTCCGTCGGCTTACTCAATTCTCCCCCACGATTCGGGGCCACTGGGGTCTCTCCGATCTTGGCCAGAACATCGTCGCCTTTGATCAAACGTCCAAAGGTCGTGTACTTGCCGTCCAAAAAAGAAGCAGCGTCCAAACAGATGAAGAACTGTGATCCTGCAGAATCTGGATCCGTGCTTCTTGCCATCGAAATGACCCCACGCTCATGTTTTTTCGAGTTAAACTCAGCCTTGATCTTATACCCGGGATCGCCTGTGCCAAACCGCTCCACATTTGCCACATCCTTGGTCAACGGATCACCTCCTTGAATCATAAAGCCCTTCACAATTCGGTGGAAGGCTGTGCCGTTATAAAAGCCATCCCGGGCAAGCTTTTTAAAGTTCTCGACTGTCTTGGGTGCTACATCCGACCAGAACTCGATGGTCATTTCCCCCTTCGACGTTTTCAGAACAGCGACTTCTTTCACCACCGGTTGTTGGGCGGGAGCGGGGGTTGAAGGCGCAACGGGTGACTGCGCGATGGCTGGGGAGCAGAGCGCGACAAGCGATATGGTCAGTGCGGGGGAGAGAAAAGTTTTGAGCATGACGCCGGATACCCTGAACCTGCCCGGTTTGTCACGAGGAAATATTTTTGATTCAGCTCATAAATTCCAACAAAACGCGACGAAGCTATTTCCCCCGGGAAGATTCATCGATACCTTCCAGCCTATGGAAGACATCCGAATCATTCTCAACACCTCAAGCGGAGTAATCGAAGGCACGTTGTTTGCCTCGAAAGTTCCGATCACTACCTCAAACTTTTTAAATCTCGCAAAGCGCGGTTACTACAACGGCGTGACTTTTCACCGTGTGATCAAGGACTTCATGATTCAAGGCGGCGACCCCACTGGCACAGGCCGGGGTGGCCCGGGATACCGCTTCCCAGATGAAATAGACAAATCACTAAAGCACTCAAAACCTGGAATATTCTCGATGGCAAATGCGGGCCCGAACACCAACGGGAGCCAGTTTTTCATCACCCACGTACTTGGACGGGAAACACGCAGTGTTTGGCGAAGTTACCAAAGGCCAGGACGTGGTGGATAAAATCAAACAGGGAGATACCATTGACTCGATCGAAATACTCGATTCAACCGACGCACTCTTTGCTTCCGAGAAGGACCTGATCGCTGCGTGGAACGAGGAACTGGACGCGAAATAGCAAGTTGCAGCAAAAGTTGAAGTTCCAAACAAAGGAACCCCTCGGCATGAGCCAACCATATGCCGGGGGGGGCGGATTCGCGGTCTCAGCGTCTTGCGAGCCTGTAAAATAATGTGGCTCCCACTGCTAGGAATACGACATTCGGCGTCCAGATGAGCCACTCAGGGTGCCACGCGGGTTTATTCTTAACCCAGCCAACCATCAGCATCAGCAGGAAGTAACTGAAGGCAACGATCAGGCTGAGCAGAAACCCAACGGATGTCTCCTTTCTCTGAGCGCTCACCGCAAGGGGCAGGGCGATCAATCCAAGTGCAATGGACGCAAGTGAGATTGAAAAGCGCCTACTTAATTCGGTTTGCATCTCAAACAAGTCCATCGGTGTCCGCGCGGACAGGGGGGCTGCGGCTTCGTTTGTTTTAACTCCGGCGCTAATGTGGGTAATCAACTCGCTGACGGTGTAAGCCCGCACCGATTGCTTGCCCATGTTTTTATCAAAGAGATCCTGCAGCGAAATTGGCATTACAGTGCGTTGGACGGTGATGCCCTGGCGGATCTTCGACAGGGACTGTGAATTCAAGTGATCGCGCTCTTCATACCGCGCATCAAAAATTTCGAGCATCAGCCTGTGGTTTGGGATGTCGCTCTGCAAAGCACCGCGCTTTGCAAAAATCACTTTTTTTGGGTCGTTATTTCCGTCCAATTCGAAGACCAGCAGATTAAAAAGTTGCTGCCCCTCGCTTCTTTCGACGTAGATTTTGTGGCCCGGAAAACCATCGATCACCCGATCATTTTCAAACATCGAAAGAGGCTTTTGGATGGCCAGTTCGTAGAGAGCTTTCTTGTAACGCACCTGAGCTCTTGGCGCGAGGTCTCCAACCATCCAGAAGCAAATTCCCGCACAAGCCAAAGCCAGGATCGCAGCCATTTTAGTGATGCGCAAAAAGCTAATCCCGCTCGATCTCAAAGCGATAAGCTCGCACTCCGCCGACATCCGACCAAACACCAGAAGCACGGCGATCAGGAAACCCCAGGGCAAGGTATAGACGAGGGAGTATGGGAAGATGTATCCCAGGAAAATAAATACGATCTCAATGGAAGCTCCCTTGCTGACGAGCAACTCAAAAAGCTGCTTGAACGCATTCCCCAGAACCAAAACCACGCTCAGCACAGAAACCGCAACGAACGTGGTGAATGCCAGTTGCCAGCCTACGTAACGATCCAGGATCTTCATGCTTCGATCCGGTCGTTCAACTCATTCACTAAATAGTCGGTATCCGAACAGACCAAACCTCACAACCAGATCGACATTCCCTCTCTAGCGGCATCCACCTGAAGGCTCCCACCATGAGCCTTCGCGATGTCTCTAGCCTTTTTTAACAGCTGATTCACACCCGCATCATCCCGAGTCGGGTCGTGGTGAAACAAAACCAGCCTTTCGACTTCCGACTGAGCAGCCAATTCAGTGATGTCCTCAATGCAGGAATGCCCCCAGCCGACTCGGTTTTTATACTCTTCCCGAGTGTACTGGGCATCGTGGATGAGCAGTTTGCAACCGCCCATTGTTGACATCAGCCGTTCGCGGAGATGCTCAACTGTTTCGCGCGGCAGATGGGTCGCCTGCCCGTCGTGGTTGAGCTCGTTATCAGAGATGTAAACCACCGCTCCAGCCGAAGTCTCAAACCGGAAGCCTGCGCACTTCCCCGGATGATTGGTGAAGAATGCCTCCACCCTAACCGGCCCGCAGTTAAAGCGCTCCCCAACTTCCTCCACCTCGGGATGCCCAGGCATGTCAGCCATGGAAATCGGGAAGTATGAGGAATCCATCTGCATCGCCAAGACGTCCGCCAAGTTGTGCCTCACCGCTTCGTAACCAACTACCCGCAAGTGATTGGTAGGAACATAAGCAGGGCGGAAGAAGGGCAACCCCTGGATGTGATCCCAATGCGTGTGAGTGATGAGCAAATGCATATCCAACGGTTTGCCCTTGGCTTCAGCAATCAGCTTCTCCCCCAGAGAGCGGATTCCGCTTCCCGCGTCTAAAATGATCGTCTCCCCGTCCGCAGTGAGCTCCACGCATGACGTGTTGCCTCCGTAAAAAGCAGTAGACGGGCCGGGAGACGGTATGGAACCGCGAACCCCCCAAAAAGTGATGCCAACCCTCGAGCTGTTTTTTTGAGGCGCTGACTCCTGATCGATGACGTCCGCGAAATCATCCGCCGAAGAAAGGCTCGGTACGATTACCACCGGTACTTTTGTCTTCGCTGCGGCCGACTCGAGCCATTCGTTAATCGCGACGACGGGGATGGACACCGAGTCGATTAGGATCGCCTGCACGTCTTTCGGGGAAGGAACATCCCCTTTTGAGAGCGACTCGACGCAGGCAACGCTCCACCCGCGCCCGAGCAAAGTTCCCTCCATCACAACGCGCCAGTGCTGATCGGCGGAGACTAAAATAGCATTTTTCATCTATAGATTATTAACATCACCAAAGGCCGAGCCTTTGACAAGCGCTAGAATCGCAGGGCGCTCGGAAAGATTAGAATCATCTAAAGGAAAACAGATAACAAATATTAAATAAATGACATTATACCCGTGAAACCGCCCCGCAACTCACCCTCTCGAAGACGTGCTGCCGCACCGCCTCCCGCCAATCCCGAGGACGAATGCCCGTCAGAGAGGTGAACTTGTCGGTGGCCATGGCGCTGTACGGCGGCCTTTTGGCAACGAAGGCTTTCAGTTCGGACATTTTCAACCCGCCAACCGTCCTAGTTCTAAGCGTGCATCCGGCCTCCACTGCACAGTCCAGAGCGTGCTGCCCGTACTCTTGCCAGGAGCAGACGCCCGCATTGCTCATGTGCACCACCCCGCCACCGTCGCCCCCGTGGATGAGCCGCCACAAATCGGAGCAAACATCCAAGGTGTACGTCGGCGTCGCCCACTTGTCAGCGACGGCCTCAACACGATCCTCCTTTAGCGCACGCGCAATCACTTGGTCGACAAAACTGATCCTGTCCGGTCCGAAAACCCAAGACACTCGCGCAACCCAGTTCCGTTGTGAGGCTGCAAGCGCGGCGACTTCACCTGCGAGTTTTGACTCACCATAAACGCTGGCTGGATTTGGAGCGTCTGCCTCCGAATACGGAGTCGTGGCATTTCCATCAAACACGTAGTCCGTGCTGATATGGATCAGACGCGCGTCTTTTTGTGCGCACACCTGTGCCATCGCGCGGACAGACTCCGCGTTAATTCGAAACGCTTCCTCCCTGTGAGACTCGCAATAATCAACATTTGTGAGCGCGGCGCAATTCACGAGCACGTCGAACTCAATACCCTTCAGGCTTCTTTCGACTTCATCGGGTTTGTCCAGCGGCAAAGCAGATCGATTCATCGCCAGGACAGTCTGATCGCGCCCCTGCCATTCACGCGCCAAAGCAGCACCTAAACGTCCACCCGCTCCTAAAATTAAAAATGCACCCATAACCTGATTCCCGACAGAACAGACCCTTTGAATCAAGCGGCGATTTTAAAATCCACGATCTATGACCGCCAAACCTCGTTTAGAGCCGTCCAAAGTGCATTCTGCACGTCTTCAATCCTCAAGCGATCCAACGAACCGTCCGGCGCGACCAGCACACTCGTCGCCTTGTTTGCCGGAGCCCATACATTGGGATCTGTAGGGCCGAAAAGTAAAAGGCTCCTCACTCCGACCGCGCTGGCGATATGTGAAACCCCACTATCGTGACCGCAAAAACAATCGCACTCACTTAGAATCGCTGCGAGGAGCGTAAGCGGCAAATCACGAGCCACCCTGAATCGCCCTCGCGGCCATGCTGTTTCGAGTATCCGCAATACGTCACCATCAGCTTCACCACCCACGAGAATCAGCTCCGCATTCGGGAAGGCTTCAAAAAAACGCACCCCAAGCGTGCGCCACCTTTCGGCTGGCCAATTTTTTTTAAGACTCCCACTTCCCGGATGAAGTGCGATCCGCCGCAAAGGCTCAACACGAGCCACACCTCGCATACTACCATCAGCCAACCAATCCCTCGCAGAGTTCAAATCAGTGTCGCGGAGAAAAATTTTTGCCTCATGGTTCTCCAAGTAAAGCGCCAAAGATTCCAGCGGCTTTGCCCACTCGCGCGCAGCATGTGCTTTCGATGGTTGCCGAAATGCAGACAGAAAATTGCGTACCCCGCAGGTTCTGACGTTCGCCTCAAAAATTCCATCTGGGTCAAAAAGAAAACTCACGACCTGCTGAAAGCTCCGAAAATATTCAGCCAACTCAGGATTCAACCCCGCGTTTTTCGCGAAGAATCCGGCCAACGGACCGTACTCAATGGATCGCACCTTGTTCACGTAGTATCGACCGTCCGCGAGTGAGGCGATGTGTGGATATCCAAGCAGCTCAATCCAGGCGCTTGGAAATGCCTCGCGCAACAACCCAAGCGCGGGAAGCGTCAAGATAAAATCCCCTATTGCGCCCCCGCGGACCACCAGAATCCGCGACTGCCTGTCAACGGCCGCAGAATTTTGATTGAGGCGGTTCATGATCACGATCAGAGACCTACGGCATTCTTCGGAGTGTGTATACGGCCTTTTGGTTCAATGCAGCAGATCCATCTGCGGAACGGAGTGCCGCAAAACTAAAATCATACACAAAATTCTCGCGGATATCTGAAATCTTCACGAAAGCAGACAATCCATCATTGCTCAGGGAAACAGACTCCAGAGAAACGTCATGAGAATCCAGTTCGGGAGATCCATAAGTCGCCCAGTAGGCAAAAGTGTAGGCCCTGAGCTTCCAATTTGAAGCAAGCGCCACGGACCTGTCGACCGGCTTTGAAAATCGAACATTGAAACCGCCGCGAGCCGCCTTGATCTCCACAACATCAAAGCCGATTTTTCCGGTTGGCTCAACCCACCCGAGATGCTCGCCCCCGGCCCACGATAAGTGCGTGCGCCCAACCAGCAAACGATCACCCACGAAAGCGAGCCGATGCAGCCCAGCCTTCAACTCCGACATTTCCACCAGCGGATAACATGCGCCCTGCCAAACCCCTCCAATCTCTTCCAGCGTCATGCGAAGCAATTTAGGGACGTTCATCTCCCCGATGAGCAGTTGCCCCCCGTAAGGCCCCCATGCAGCTGTTTTCGGAATCCTTACCATTTGAGTTGGCGAATTCGCATAAGTCCCCTGCGGAAACCAGACGGCCGCAGGTGTTCGCATTTGCTCAAGCACCTCAATCGGAGCCTTGAGCGGATTACCGTGCGACCAATCCGAACGCCACGGCAACGAAGCAGGGTGACCATGAAAGCCTCCCCGTTTAACCACATGCAACTCACTTGTTCCACGCCAATCTCCCTGATTGTCAGATACTAACAAATTTCCGTTCTCATCCAGCCCCAGTCCATCCGGGGAACGGAATCCGGAAGCGTACGGCTGGGCTAGCCCCGTTTTTAAATCGATTTCCATGACCCATCCTCGCCACGGAACCCGAGAATACATGCGTCCCGCATCCTTGCTCGACTGTTTCCAGTCGTTGTAGAACGCCTCGCGAGGCAGGCCGACATCCAGCCACTCCCCACGAATTTCTTCACGCACCGAGGCTCCGCTCGAGGCCAAGTTTAAGGCAACAAAAAGCGTCCCATCGCGGGATCGGATCGGACCAAACGCAAACTCGTGATAATTGCCCGTCATCCCGAATCCGTCCCACACCGTCTCAAAAATGTCGGCCACACCATCGGCATCTGAATCTTTCAACCGAGTCAATTCCGGGCGTTGCATCACCAGCAGACTCCCATCGGCCTCTTCCAGCAAGCCAAGCGGCTCATGCAAACCCTCCGCAAAAATCGCCCACTTTGATTTCTGCAGATCGTAAACTCCGATCTCGCCCCGATGGAAAGCCACCGCAACAGATCCGTTTTTGAGAGGCAAAATAGCACCCACTTGAGGATCTACGCCCGCCGGCCCCCTCAGTTCTGACACACGAAAATGCTGCGTCATCATCGCATCTCGCTCAGCCGCCGTTCGCGGTGCGTCCTGATTTGCCTGCAGCGCCGCAGTTAAAAAGACCAAACCCAGGTAAGCGGCTCGGAACATCCTTCCAAAATTGAGCGCGGTATATTCTCTGATCATAAAATCATCTAGCATTGCTTGCACTGAGTGACACCTTCAGGAGCGCTTAAAACGCATTTTAACTCGCCTGCCTATTTGCCACCCGATTGAGAAGGCTGCAGGAAAATCGAAACGTGCTTGGCCTCCGTTGGAGAAAACAGAATTTGCTGGCCATCCCTTCGTCCCAGAGAAGACCTCCACTGATAGGGCCCCGGATCCAAATGGTATGAAACAGTCCCTGATGCCATAGGCATGCGCAACCTGATCTCGACCCCATCACCCGAAGCGACCACGGATTCGAACACCTCCTGATCCCCGGCTCGATAGTGGAACTCTGGGATGCCATCGACGAGATTGTATCCAAGAAAC
>JBILLC010000513.1:0-2519 GCA_044376275.1 Chthoniobacteraceae bacterium
AAGTCGATGAGCCAAGGGGTGCGGCGCGTGGTTATCTAAATCCACCGATCACTGTAAAAAGTTATATTTTTCGATGGCGACCGCGCTAAATTCACGGAGATAGTGAAGCGAATGGAATCCGGCACCAGTGAGAATCAGGAAGGCTCCTTTGATGTGGTAAGCTACTTTGTGCGTGGACGTAATGTGCTGGTGACACGCGCTTGCATGACGGAACTCTACTTGGACTACTACCTGCATCAAGGGCAGCACGGCTACGAGCATCAACCCTCCCACAGCGGTATGATCAAAGAGGCGCTTGCAGCGCTGGTTTTGCACTGTGCCTCCCGTCCATGGAACGAAACCACAGGTTGGACCATCCATTTCGATGCCGTTGGGATCAATCTCTTCGTTACGGGTGACAACCCCAAGGGCAGGGTGGTTGGGCAGCTTTTTAGCGAAAATGTGCGCAAAACCGGACAAAATCTGTTTTGCGCTGACGTGGTCCGCGGCACGAATGAGCCGCGCAGGAGCGCAGTGGATTTTGAAGGAGAGGAAGTCCTCAGGGCGGTGGAGGCTTTTTACGCTCGGAGCGAACAGCGTCCCGCCCGCTTTTTCGAGCTTGAAGAGGAGGATTATGTTATGGTCTCGGCCCAGCCGGGCTGCGATCAGGACTGGTTCGACCGCCTGTCCCAAGGCGATGTGGAGGAGTTGGATCGGCTTGAGACCCTCAGTTTGCTGGAGACTCGCCGATACCGCTGGGAATGCGGCTGTAATCAGAAAAGGATGATGGAAGTCCTGCTTCCAGTGATGGCGCGCGACCCAGAAGGGTTGTTTGGTGCGGAAACTTCCATCCGGATGGGTTGCCCAAGGTGCGGAGCTCGCCATGTGATTACCCGCGAGGCGTTGGAGGGCTTCATTGAGTCTCGGGCCTAAGAAATGATCGAGGGAGACTCGAGATTTGGTGGAATTTCCCGACTTTTTGGCCGCGAGGGTTTGTCGCGTCTTGCGCTCGCGCATGTCTGCGTGATTGGGGTGGGTGGAGTGGGTTCTTGGGCCGTCGAAGGGTTGGTGCGCTCGGCGGTGGGAGCGGTCACAATGGTCGATTTGGACGAGGTTTGTGTCACCAATACCAACAGACAGCTTCCCGCCTTGGAGGGTGCCCTCGGGCGGCCAAAGGTTGCGGTTCTTCGCGAAAGGATGCAGGCCATTTCACCGGCGTGCAAAGTTGTTGGACTTGAGGAGTTTTTTACAGCCTCATCCGCGGACCGTATTTTATCGAGGGGTTTCGATTGGGTGATTGATGCGATCGATCACCTCGCTCAAAAGGCATTGCTTATTGCTGAGTGCAAAAGACGTGGAGTTCCAATTCTGACTGTTGGAGGAGCGGGCGGAAGGCGTGACGGAACCCAAGTGCGAGTTGCCGATCTTTCTGAAACTGGGAACGATGCGCTTCTCAAGATGCTTCGCAGACATCTCAGAAAGGTTCATGGGTTTCCCGGCGGGGCTGGGTGCCGGTTTGGGGTGCCTTGCGTTTATTCAGCAGAGCCGCAGGTTTACCCTTGGTCTGATGGCCGAGTTTGTGGGCAACGGGAGGAGGAGGGTGGCGGCTTGAGGCTCGACTGTGCGAGCGGGTTTGGAGCGGCTAGCTTCGTGACTGCTGCCTTTGGTTTTGCTGCGGCCGGCGAAGTGGTCAAGCGGATTACTCTCGGAGGGGTAGAAAACGTCGCGGGGAAGGCCGCTGCGGCAGCCGAGGCGTCGAACGCCGGGCTCGATTTGGATACGCCCTCTCATGGGCTTGACTCGGAGGTTTCAGCGTGAGGCCAGTGGTGCGCACCTGTCTTTGTTTGGTCTCGGTCGCTTGCGCACTGCTCGCGTCTGGTTGCCGGTCAGAAAAAGATCCTTTGGCAACCACTCCACAGCTGGCATTGGAGCATCTCCAGAGCGGGAATTTTAAAGCGGTCTACTTCAATGGTGGCGCGGTGGCCGGCGTGTTTGCTGCGTGGCCACGCTGGCTGAAAGAGGAAGATCGTGCGGTTCGGTCGCCTCGGGTGCGCGCTATGGCACAGGCGGCTTTAAGTCCAAAGCTTTTTCGACAACTCGATCGGCAGGAACATTTTGATGCCATTCTCCTCTGTGGAGATCCCATTCAGTTTAAGCCGCTCCTCGAGCATCTTGTGCAGTCTGGCGATTGGGCTTTGGATTGGCTGGATCCCTTCAGTCTCGTGTATGTGCGCGGGAGTGAGGAGACCTTCTCGGCGGAAAACATCTCCACCATGGTCCGGCGGTGGGATGCTGCCTCAAAACGAATGAGGGCCAGTGCCTTGGCCAGAATCTCTGAGAGACTTGTTGCTGCGCACCGCAAGGATGCGGCTTTGGAGATATTGGAACAAGCGCATGCGGTAAGTGAGGAGGCCGCCGAGGTGTGGGTTGCCGAGGGAAACTTCCGTTTGGCGCGCGGTGAGATGGAAAAGGCAGTGTCCGCGGCGAATCGCGCGTTAAAAATAGACCATCACAACCGAGCAGCGAAGTCGGTAAAGGCG
>JBILLC010000514.1:0-2518 GCA_044376275.1 Chthoniobacteraceae bacterium
CATATTGGGCGCCGGCAATCCCGCCCTGAATCGGGCCGAACTGATTCTCTTTGCTGACGTTTTTCCCTATAAAAAACTGAGCTCCGCCATTTGAAAATTGAATCATCACAGGGGAGTGAACCTCGCGTGCCGCCGACAAGGTCGCGTTCACCGAGTCCGTGCCGATGCAGTTCACGGCTGGAAGTGCGTACTGATGCGTTTTTGCGTGTTGAAGAAGCTCTTTGACTTCTTCTCCGAACAACACGCCTGGACGAAATTTTCTAGTAGAGGACATCTGGACCTTTGTATCAGAGCGCTCCGCTCGGACAAACGCTAAAGTGCCGGATCTTGGATTCCCGCGGCATGTTTCTCAAAGAGGTGGTGAGTTTTACGCCACTTGGTCCGCTTGAAATTGAAGCGCGTAAAGTCTCTGGTAGATCTCCGAGGCGGACATTAGTTCAGAGTGAGTCCCTCGGGCTACCACCCTGCCTTTGTCCATCACGATGATTTCGTCCGCGCTTAAAATTGTTGAAAAGCGGTGCGCAATGGCCAGAACAGTGCGGTCTTTTCGGAGGATCCCAAGGGCATCGCGAAAGGCGTGCTCTGTTTCCGGGTCAAGATTCGAGGTCGCTTCGTCGAGCAAGAGGATAGGGGCGTTTCTTAAGATCGCGCGCGCGATTGTCAGTCGTTGTTGTTGCCCCCCGGAAAGGTTGCAGCCTTTATCGCCTACAATCGTCTGATAACCCTGAGGTTGGTTGGTGATAAATTGATGGGCATGGGCAATTCGGGCTGCCTCTTGAACCTCTTCAGCTGTTGCCTCTGGTCGGCCATAGCGAATGTTGTTCTCGATCGTGTCATGGAACAGGAATAGATCCTGGTTGACTATCCCGATCTGCTCTCGAAGCGATGATTGGCGTATGTCTCGCAGATCAATTCCATCCAAAAGAATGCTGCCTTCCTGCGGATCGTAAAAGCGCAGCACGAGTGACATCAGGGTGGATTTTCCTGCTCCGCTTTCCCCAACCAGCGCGTAGAATTTGCCCGGCTCAAAATGCAGATTGATTCCGGACACAGCGGGCAAGGAGTCATTTCCGTACTTGTAGCTAACCCCGCTGAATTGGAGGTCGCCGCGGGAACGGGGGATATCGAGCGGATGAGGCGCATCCTCGACAATCGGGCGCGCATCCAATAACTCAAAGAGTCGCTCGCTGGAAGCCACGCAGTTCTGAAGCACCAAGTGGGTTTTACTCAGCGCTTTCGCCTCCGGGTAGAGCGCGATGAGTGCCACGCATCGCGCCATGAACTCATCGAAGGGAACGCCCTTCCACCAGCAGTAGAACAGCCCTCCGGCAATTCCTGTCGACGCGGCCGATTCAACCAGTGGGCCGACGATCTCCGTGGCGCGAGTCATGCGCATGGTGTTTTTGTTGATAACCCGCGCGGTTCTCATGAAACGCGTGATTTCAAACGACTCCCGTGCGTGCGATTTGACGACGCGAATTCCGTTGAACGCTTCCTGCATGATCGACATGAGATTTCCGCTTTCCCGCTGCTCAGTGCGACTCGCTTTTCGAACCCGCCGACTCAAAATCAAAACCGGCAACATGCAAATGGGGAAAACTACAAAGGTTAGCGCCATGAAAATCGGATCCGTGAGAAACAGCGCTAATACAACCGAGAAGACCGCCGCCGGGCGGCGCACCAAGTTTTGCGTTAGTGTCATTGATGCGCTTGCCATCGATGCAGTGAGGCTTGCAACACTTTGAATCAAATCTCCGCTTCGCTGCTTGTTAAAGAACGTGAGCGACTGAGCCAGCGTTTTCGTGAAAGCCTCAGTTCTGAGATCAAGGGTCATTTGATTCTGAATCCATCCAAAGAGGTAGATCGACAGAAAGTCAAAAAGGCCGCGCAAAAGCATCAGGCAAGGAATGGTGAGACAAGCAAGAATCACCAAAGTCGGGCTCTCTGAAATGCCGGCCCCGTGACTGAACTGGGACAGCCAGCGGTCCAGATCAAATTCACCCAGGATCGGAAGTGTTTTCTTTAGCCCCGTTTGGCCCCTTAAAACCAAAGCAGTGACCGTTTTTAGTCCGACGTACAGCACAGCGGTACTCGCCCCCGCAAGAATTGAGCAAATTAAAGCTACCGAAAAACGCTTCCGGTACGGCTTAACGTACCCAAAGAGGCGGTGATAGGTTTTTAGCAATTTTCTCCATGCCGCAGGGGACGGGTCGGAGTCATTGGCTTTCTGATAGACCATCCTCACCTTTTGTCATGTGGGAGGTCGGATTGCCAGTTTTCCCTTCGCTGCCAGAAGCTTCAGATCAAAGACTTCCGCTAAGTGCAGATGGGGCTGCAATGGGCAAGCCGATCCGTTGTTTGCATTTGGCAAGGCGAGTGTGTTAGTATAAACGGTATTACATAAATTCTATGTCTGCTCCCGGTTCCCTTCTTGTTGCTCAAACTCTGGTCCCTGCACAGATGCCCGTTTTCACTTGCAGCCTGACTCCACAAAAAGAAGCGCTTTTGCTCGCGAGGC
>JBILLC010000516.1:0-2506 GCA_044376275.1 Chthoniobacteraceae bacterium
AAAGCGTTTCATGATGGGTAGCGGGGGTTATCTGGGGCCTCGGCGCTTGTCGGGAGGGTTTATAACCAGAGGCCGCAACGCTCGCAATAGTGTGGAGAATGGGAACACCAGGTCCATGTCTTGAAACACAAAACCACCGACCCCACCACTCGCCGACTTTTTGTTGCCAATCAGACTCAAGAGCTGGAAGGCGACTGTGCCGAAAGGATCTTCCTCGCTCGTGGTCAGCTCCTTCGCTGGCGCAGTTGATGAACGATTCCCTTGCGCTTTTGCCTGGTTATCCGCCGTATTCGAATCCTTTTTCTTTGCGAAACGGGGGGTCTGCGCTGTGTCGGTCGCAAGGCAGAGCGCCAGTGCAAAGCCCTATCCCAGAGGGCGGCTAGTCTCGCAGTTCGGAGTCATCGCCGATGACGGGTTTTGAGCCGATCACTTTTTCCACCTGCGTACTTTGGGTCACGTGTGTCGAGGCTTTGGAAGGCCTTGTGGGACCCCTTGAGGATTGAGGTGTGGCTGAAACTGTTGTTTGCGGTGTGTAAGTTGCCCGTGCCTCTCTTTCGGACGTTCCTCCGGCGATACCAGAGAATGGAGGTTGCGCCGGGGCTGTTGCTTGCGCCGCGGACCTCACGCGAGACGCCTCCTCCGACAAATTTTTGGGGACATTCGACGATTGAGGGGGAACCGGGGCTGTTGCCTCCGCTTCGGAGCTCGCGCGAGGCTCTTCCTCTGACAAATTTTCGGGTACACTCGAGTGTTGAAATGGGATCGAGGCTGCTGTTTGCGCTGCGTAAACGCGCTGCTCCTGTGTCGGTGTTCCCTTTTGGGTGAACCTCTCACGGTTTTGCGAAATCTGCACTTTTGGTCGACCTGTCGAAGAAGCACAGGATGCTAGCAACGAGGCAGCGATCAGAATCGCGATGATGGAAATCAGACTCATTCCATCAGCTAGTTGTTAATAGGAGTTTCCGACACGACACGACGAAGCGTCTCCGATATTTGAACTTCGGTGAATTCAGAGTCGTACTCGGTTGAGAGGCCAGCTGCGGGTTCGCTGGAGGCGGCGCCTCGCCCGGTTTCGGTGACGGTCTTTGTCTCGATAGAATCCTCCATCGAGGTCCTTCCTTTGACCACTCGAGTGACGGTGCGGATGACCTCGGAGAGTTTGACTTGCATCGTCACCTCGCACGAAAAGTCTTTTTGAAATTGAATGGCGGTGACATCTGCGCCTCTAATTAATCCAGCCATCGATTTAACCACCGCATCATTCTTCAATGCCAAATCTCGTACTGTTGTGTTGCTCATGATTTTCACACCCATAAGACGCTCCCCAAGCCTGCGGTACGCGTCGGCTTCAGCTGCTCGTTTGGCTTTGATTTTCATGTGCCCATCGGAACCAGGAATCGCGCTGCTTCCAATTACATCAAGCTTCTCGTGGCGTTTCACGTATTCCAACGTCTGAGAGTCTGCGAGAGTCTTGATCACGCCGTCAGGCATATGTTCTTCTTTGACAACTTTGCTTAAAACTTCGATCACCTGTTGGACTTTGACCGCCCGCACGACTTCTAATCGGCCGTCTTCAAAATACTCGGGGCCCTCGCTGGTTGTGACTCCTTTGATCGAGGCTGAGATGCTGCCCTTGATTGTGTCATTTGCGAGAATGAGGTCACGGACGGTGGATTTAGAATTCAGGTGGAGTCCCATGATGCGCTCGGTTAGGAGGCGGGTTGCGTCGACCTCGGCGGCTCGTATGGCCATCAGCCGATCTTGCGCGGGAACTTTCTGCCAGATTTCAGGGAGGGGCTGAGAGTCCGCTGCTTCTGTTGGTTTGACAGCGGCGCCAGCTGTCCGGGGCAGCACAGAAAGCAATAAGACAGCCAGACTGGCTGAAAGTGCAGCGTGTTTTATCGAAGTGGTCATCATTGCACATTTAAAGGAAGCAACAAACATGCCAGACCTCAGACGGTTGCAGGTAATTCACCCTGCCGACGCCTTTTCAAACGCCAACGTCCTTCCCTTATTTGACCCTTTGACGGTTGGCCCTCATCGAAGTGAGCATCCTACATTGCCCCGATGGACTGGAGGGTGAACATGAGTCCCACCCCATGAAAATCCAGGTGCTCCGTTTTCGGCTGTTGAGCGTTCCCCTGTCGAGTTCCTCCGTACTATGGGCCGCGGTGGCGGGTTGTGGCAAATACGCGAGCCTGCAGGGCGGACCACTGGTGCTCACAAAATTGCTCGTTATCGTCCCCGCGACTCGCCCGTTCATCCATCGAGACCAGTGGCGATTGCAAGGTTACGGGAGTTGCATGCGAACTCGATTATCCCGGCGCACAGGATGTAAAGCATCAAAAGATCAGCGATGATCTCATCGCAAAACTCACCGCCAAATTGCCAACTAATTCAGGCCACAGACCCAGCGTAAAGAACATCGACACCGCTCGATCCTGCAAAGGACGATCCTCTCTCTCATTTGCAGTCGTTGGCCTCGCCATCATCGATTGGGCGGTGT
>JBILLC010000034.1:0-9689 GCA_044376275.1 Chthoniobacteraceae bacterium
CAGGGCGTCTGCCACCAAAACCCGGCCCGGCCGTCAGGCTCTCTTGACGCCAGAACAGCCATCTGTCCCGGGCAATCACCAAGCTCAGCATCCAGTCCAGGGTGGTCGTCGCAAACATCAAAAGGATGAAACGCGGCTCGGCCCAGCCGTAAAAAACGTACCCGGTCAGCGCCAGCCAGAGATTCCTCACCTTCTGGGAAGCCCCCGCCAGCAGGTAATAAACCGCCAAACTCACTGGCAAAAAGTAAAAGATGAAGATTTGAGAGCTGAAAACCATTTAGAATGCCGGTTTATCTAAAACAAATGAGCCGCTTAATCTCCATCGAAAGCTCATTTTTCCGATTGCGTAATCACTAAACTTCACGCCACAAGACTCACTCAATGCAAGCCCTGCCTGAACACCCCCTACCCGCCCAAACGGGTGCAGGGCGCAAAAAGTCCACCCCGCAAGCTCGCTCTTTGGCTCTCGCGACAGCGCTTCTTCTGATCGCCTTTCACAGTGTCTTCGCACCGCTTCAGGCACAATCCCCCCCAACCCAGTCATCCGCCTCAGGCCAATCCGCCCAATTGCCTGTCACCCCCGGACTCAACGGCTGGCTTTTTCTCACTTCAGAACTGCGCTTTTTACGGGCTCCAATTTTCTGGGGTGCCTCCGCCAAAAGCGTTTCCCGCTCCCCGAACCCCGAACACGCCGATCCACTGGCTGCGATCGAGGATTTCCACAAACAACTGGGGGCGCTGGGCATCCAACTTCTGCTCATGCCCGTTCCTGCCAAGGCGCGGATTTACTCCGACGAACTTGCCCCGCAGGACGCTTCACTGCCCATGCCTGATCCATTTGACTCCTTTTTCCAACAGCTGGACTCACGCCACATTTCCTTCGTTGACCTGCGCCCCGTTCTCTCACGCGCTGCAAATCCAAAGCAGACCACTTACTGCAAAACCGACTCGCACTGGTCTGGAACCGGCTGCGTTCTGGCCGCCAAGGAAGTTGCAAAACAGCTGCAGCATTCGCACCCCTCCATTTTTCCGAAAGCCGCAGACTCCCGGTTCAAAGAGAAGTGGGATCACATTGAAGCGACGGGCGACCTCTCCGCACTAGCTCCGAGCTTGAAGACTCCGAAGGAAAACGTGGCCATCCGACGCATCTACCAATCCAACGCTGCTATCCAACCCGACCCCAACAGCCCGCTGCTACTGATTGGAGACAGCCACGCTCTCGTATTCCACGACTTCATGGCGGAACAGTCGGGGCTGCTGGACCAACTGGCCAAGGAGACATCCGTTGTTCCGGACCTCATCGGCACTCGGGGCTCCGGCTCCAACGCCGTGCGCGTCAGCCTGCTGCGCCGCTCGATCAAGGACCCGAAATATCTCGCCTCAAAAAAAGTGGTGCTTTGGTGCTTTGCTGCCCGCGAGCTCACAGAGTCCGATCAAGGCTGGCAACCGCTTCCAATTCAACGCTAAGATACGACTCCATGCGCGGTCGCGCCCCATTCGTCTCACTTTTTTGGACAATCACGCTTCTGGTGATTCCAGAGGACTTTGTGGCAAGGGGTCTCCTCGCTGCGCCGTCGATCGGTGATCGGCCGCCGAACACGTTCGCGCAAAAAAAAGAGAACTCCGCCAGGGAAGACCCGTTGATTAGCCGACCGGACACTGGTCCAAAAAAAACACTCCAAACGGATCAGACACCGATCACCCAGAAAGGAAGGCGAAGCACGTTAACCGGCGGCAGTGTAGCCCTGGCTGCCACCGGAAAGGCCTCCGAGAAAGCCGCATTCCCAGAACCGCTTCCGAAGCGCGTCCTACTGCTCACTGAAGAGGAAACCGAAAAATGTGCATGCGCCCAAACCGATACATCCCAGGGAGTCCCCGAAATTGTTTCAAAACCGATCTCGATCAAGTTCGGCACGCTAGGCGGCGAATCAAATTCAACCGCACCAAAAACAGCCAACACCGCCACCTACAGGGTTCTCGTCTTGGGGGACTCTCTGGGTCTTTGCGGATTCGGGAAGGCACTCGATTCAAAACTTCGTCAGAATGAAAACGTCTCACTCGTGGCCACCTATATGGCGTGCGGCACGATTCCATCGAGCTGGCTTAAAATCGGCCCTTATTCATCGGCGAAAACTGCCTGCGGCTACTGGAGTATTGAAACGCGCGCGGGTTCGTCTCCTGCCGAAAACAAGGATACCTATGGAATGACTGCGGGGCACAAACCCGCTTCACATCCGGTGCCAAAGATCGAAGCGCTACTCGAGCGCTACAACCCCGATATACTGGTCATGCAGAACGGCACGAACCTGCTGAGTCTTTTCTCCGACGGCTCCACGGTGATTCCGTCGCGGCACGACCAGCAACTTCGCTCGCACCTTGCGCCTTTCCTCAAATGCGTAACCAACCCCTCCTGCTCGCTTAAGAAAATCTATTGGGTCGCCCCACCGGTTTCTGGACGCTACTCGAAGGAGGCTCAGGATTTTCTTGTCGAAAAACTCTCACTCTACGGCAGCCCGATCTGGCGCGTAATGGATAGCCGCGAACTGGTGAGCTATCCGTACAGGTTCCCCATGCCGGACAAAGAGCATTTCATCGGCAAAGAAATGGAGATCTGGGCCCAGAAAATTTACGACAAGATCGCCAATGACATCTCCGATGGCGCAATCCCATCGATACCGCTCTCAAAACAGGAACTTCCAGCAGCATTCAAAGAGCTTCACCCGGCGGCTCCGTCAACAGCCGATGCGGGCGCGAGGAAACAAATCCGTGTCCGCGCAAAACTGCTCTCAAAATCGCCTCCACTCACGAAGGAACAGATCCTCCCGTATCAAGAGTCACTGGTCGGATACGTATACGCAATCGAAGATGTTTTAAGCGGGGAGTACACCGACAAGGAAATTCTTGTGATGCACCCCGCCCACATAAGGCTCAAGGAAGAGCAGCTTGATAAATACGCCACCGGCGAGTCCTACACGCTAAACCTGGTGGATTTTGAAGGATCCATCTGGGAATCCATCAAACGAAGCGACTCCACAGGCAGGCTGGAGCTTCTCCCCTTCATTCAAAAAGAAGACGAAGCGCGCGCGCCAGGCGCCAAACGATAGCAGAGAACGCCACACCCATCAAAACGCTCTCATGCTTAAATCACGCATTTTTTTGCAAGCACTCGCACTCATACTGAGCTTTGCGAGCGATGCTTTCTCCTACGCAACAAAGCCCCCCTCGTCCTCGGTGATTTCCCAAAGAAAAGTCCTGATGATTGGGGACTCGCTTTCCGTCGGACCGTTCGGAGACAGCATTCAAGACTTCCTCGTCTCAACGTTTTCGAACGCACAAGTGGCGTATATCGCCGCCTGCGGCTCATCACCCGAGCACTGGCTGCAGAGCGAGCCGCAGTTTGTTTCGAAGTGCGGCTATCGGTTGAAAAATCCTAAAGATCCCGGCAAATCCCAAGTGGGCCGCTTTGAGGACGGCAAGCCACCGAGGCCGTATCCTGTTCCAAAGATCGAAACCACTCTCAACTATTGGAAGGCAGATTTGGTCATCGTACAGCTCGGAACGAACTGGTTTGACGTGCTAGCTGAGTCACAGAGCGAACACGCGCTTGCCAATCTCGACAGTATCCTCGATCAATTCGCACGGGTCATCGCGAAGTCCCCTTCTCATCCCAAGCTTATCTGGGTTACTCCGCCCGACTGCTACAAATTTCGCAAGGTGCAATCGCTGGTGACCTCGGCAATCAGGCGCGCTGGTGCACGCAACCAGTTTCGTGTGATAGACTCTTCAAAAATGATTCAATACGAGCCGGGCAAATCGGGAGGCGACGGCGTTCATCTCGCGAGCGCAAGTGCTGAAGAGTGGGCTGAGAAAGTAAAAAAACAGCTTCGCTCGATGATCTCCATCCCTGCATCAGTGAGCTCCCGCGCCCAAGCAATGAGCGCATTCGCTGAAAACAGCGAGTAAACGCGCACCAAGAAATCAAGTCGTTTGGATCTGTCCGCGTTCCTATGCCAGCGACTTGCGAAGCGGAGCTGCCTCAACGCATCACCTTAGCAACAACGGAGGCTGCTTTACGTCCCTCAAAGCCCGCCGCCACAAAGTATGCGACTGCGGCGGCACCGAGCGAAGTCAAATACACAAGCGGGATCTCCACGGCCCACGTGCCAACACACCACACCACGACGCCGCTGATCATTGCCGAAACCGCAGCAACCGGGCCTCCAAATCGCGTGACAAGGCCCATCACCGTGACCACAAAAATCCCCGCGCTTCCAAATGACGAGGCGCTCTGCACCAGCTCATGAATGGAATCGGATTGAAGCGCCAGCACCAACGCCACGCCGCCGCCGATCAAAACGCCACCCCGTGCTAGGTTCACTTTTGCAGCTTCCCCCATCTGGCTTCGCAAAGGCACGATGAGGTTGTGTGATGTCAATGCCGCAGCGGCAAGAAGAGTGCTGTCCACTGTCGAGAGAATTGCGGAAACCAAAGCGCCGAGAAACAGAACCTGCATGGGCATCGAAAGGTGCTTTTGCGCGAGAAATGAAAGCAGCTGTTCAGGTTCGCGCAAATCGGGCACCCGATCAAAGCTGAGGAGACCAAGCCCGACCGGCATCAGCCCAACCAAGACATACAAACCACCACCGAACAGAGATGCCCGCATTGCCGTCGCATGACACTTGGTGGCGAGAATCCTTGATACCAACTCCTGTGCCGCGAGCGAACCGCAAATCGGCACGGCCCACGTCTCAAGCTGATCCCATACACTGCTTCCCTCAAAAAGCTGGAGCCGCGATCTATCCACGTCCGCGTACGCCATGCCCAACCCGCCCGCATCAGACACAACCAGAATGGAAAGCAAAAGCAGTCCGATAATGATCACAATTCCTTGAAAGAGGTCGGTCACAACATCCGCCCTCAGTCCGCCTGTGGCTGTGTAAGCCACAGCAACCGCCGCACCGATGCAAATTCCAGTTTTCATTCCCACCCCAGCCGTCGAATCAAACACCTGACCAAATGCGCGGATCTGCGCAGCCGCCCAGAGGATTGAAGTCGGAACCATGAGAAGCACAGCCACCCTCTCCACACCAATCGAGTATCTCTGGCGGTACAAGTCTGCCAGTGTTGTAAATCCGCGCTTCCAAAGCGGCGCGGCAAAAAATGCGCCCATCAAAAGCAAACAAGCTCCGTAGGCGAAAGGATCGACGACAGCACCCGAAAGTCCGTGCTCATAAACCTTGGCAGATGCGCTCACACAACTCTCGGCTCCAAACCATGTGGCGAACACACTGAAGGTCGCGAGCGACAAGCCCAGGCTGCGGCCAGCGAGCAGATAATCCTGCTCATTTCGAATTCGGGTGGACACAAGCAATCCAAGAGCAAGCTGCGCGATAATGTATGCAGCCACACCCAGAAGGAGCACATTCATGAATGCCAAAATTCGGCATCCCTGATCAGTTTGCAAGCATCTTCCCGAACGCGCCACCCCAGCCCAATACCGGTCAACGCCCGCAACCGCACACCCATTGGTGGACAAGCTAAACAGCCCGCATGACTCGCATGAATTCACGACCTTCGCGGCCGGGATACGCACGCTCCGGATCCCACTCATGGACCAGTTCAAAGGCGCCTGACTTTAGAAAAAGAGAGTTTAACTGGCGCTTGGTCACACCAAAAGGAGGCCCCGCATCAGGGTCAGCAAGACCGGGGTCCAGAAAAAAAATCGCCGCCAGCTCACCCCCACGCTTCAATACACTGCGCACTGCGGCAACGTAATCCTTGCGGCGCTGCACAGGAATCGCGCAAAAACAAGTGTGCTCCCACACCCAATCAAACGCTGCACGAAATTCTCGCGGCAGGTTGAAAATATCCTCGTTTAAGAACATCTCCCGACCGCGCTTCTTGTACCGGCGTGCCCGAGCCAGCGCAGTCGGTGAGATATCAACCCCGACGACTTCCACCCTCGGTTGCGAGGCGATCGCACGCACGTCGTGACCCAACCCGCAGCCGGGAACAAACACGCGGCCACGCATCGGCGATGCCTCCAGCAAATCCACAAGCCCAGGCGATGGCGCCCCCTTGTCCCAAGGGGTCTGCCTGCTTTTGTATGCTCCGTCCCAATCCATCCCATGAACAGAAACGGAGCCAACCCATCAATCAAGCCCGCAAATTCAATTCACGTGTCCAACTTCGCACCTTAGCACCCATAAATTTTTCGCGCTTCACGCATACATTTATTTTTGGTAGCGCAACGGCTTGCCTACTCAACCAAGCCCGAGCCACCGCTGTAATTTGATATGTCCGCACGCCTGATTGTCACTCGCCCAAGTCTCCAGATCATGGCCGAAAAAATGGACCGGCATCAGTCCGAAAAAATGCTGGCTCAACGCGAGGCGAAGGTTGCCAAGGAGTGGGGCGACCTGAGCGAGAACGCCGAATATAAGGCAAGCAAAGAAAAATTTCGTCTCGCAGGCAGGCTTCAACAGAGAATGGTGCGCGAATTTAAGAAACTTGAGGACTCCGGATACCAAATCGTAGATCCTTTGGATTGGACAAAAGCTTCCACGCCAATCAGGGAGGTCACCATCGGTTCGATTGCCAGTGTCACCCAGCAGGGGTACACCGAAGAATTCTTTATCGTTGGCGCCAAAGATCAGCATCTGCCGATGGATGGCTCTGTGGTTCCAGTGCCCTACACCTCACCACTTGGACAGGCACTCATGGGCGCGGCGGAAAACTCACACATCGATGCGATCATCGCAGGCGAAAAGCGCGCACTCAAAATCGGCTCGCTTCGCGCGCCAACCCCGGGCGAGATCTTCCACTTCTACCCAGAACTCGCTCCGGAGCCTTAGCAAAGGCCCAAACACAGCAAAGCCGCCAAATCCGCAGATCAACCGCAACACCCCGGTAATTGCGCCGAGATCTGCCAAGGCAATCGATTGCACGCGGAAATCAAACCCGGCTGTCGCCAAAATTTGCGATTGCTTTGGCCTCGTCAAACTCACCTTCCCAGCGAGCAACAACGACGCTGGCTAGGCAATTCCCCATCACATTCACCGAGGTGCGTGCCATGTCCATCAACGCATCCACTCCAAGGATCAGGAATGCACCGGCCACCGGGAGTTGGAAGGATTCCAGCGCCGCCACCAGCACGACAAACGACGCCCTAGGAACGGCGGCGACACCCTTTGATGTGAGCATGAGCATCATCATCATCGCGACCTGCTGCTGGATGTCGAATACCAAGCCCGTGGTGGTCTGCGCCGCCTGGGCGACAAACACGGACGCAACAGCCAAATGCAGGGTCGATCCATCGAGGTTGAACGCGTAACCGGCAGGCAATACAAACCCGACAATACTCCTCGGCACACCGAATTTTTCCATCAATTCGAAAGCCTGCGGCAGCGCCGCTTCGCTATTGGCGGTCGCAAAGGCAAGCGTGAATGGCTCGCGAACCGCGCGAATAAAAAGCGGGACTGGAATTTTGCAGATCTTTAAAACAGCGCCGAAAACCACGACGACGAACACTATCAATGCCGCGTAGAGTGTGAGGAGCAGCCTGCCCAGAGTCACAAGTGATCCCAATCCCTGCTGGGCCACTGTGATGGCAATCGCCGCCCCAACCCCAAGGGGGGCAAATCGCATCACCACACCCGCAAATTTGAACATCACCTGCGTCAAACTTGAGCAAAAGGTCAACACAGGACGCCCCTCCTCGCCTGATGCAATCAGCGCTACCGCAAAGATCACAGCGAAGCATACCACCTGAAGCACATCATTTCGCGCCATCGCATCCATGAGGCTCGTCGGAAACATATGCAGAATGATCTGCGCTAATGTTTGAGGCCTCGCTGCAGGCACGTTTCCATTTACCTGAGCGCCCTCCAGAACAACCCCTTCTCCCGGCCGGACGACATTCACCGCGACAAGCCCAACCAACAGCGCAAAAGCGGTTACGACCTCGAAATAGACAAATGCCTTCCAGCCGATTCGCTGAGCTTTCTTCGCATCCCCCGCCCCAGCAAATCCCTGCACGATGCTCCCAAATACCAACGGAGCCACCATCATCTTAATCAGGTGCAGGAACACGTCCCGAACCACCGCGAGTCCGTCTATCCAGCCCTGCCTTGCACTCACAGGGAAACGGCTCAGGATCCACCCCATAATACCGCCAACCAACAGTCCCGCGAAGATCTGTTTGGTCAAACCAAAGCCTTGACTCGGTTTTGGAATGATCGGGCTGCTCAGGGGATGGTTCGCCATACCCCCCCGTATGAATTCTTTCGCGTGGAAATCAAGCAGCGTTCCGGTTCCACTTCTGATTTTTGAACTCAAAGGCGCACGACTCACACCTTAGGGGTCGCAGTAACAAGACAGGAGACGGTTGGCAGACAGTTTATTTTTGAAGAGGGATCACTTGGATTAAGCCCAACCCCCTCAAAGCGGTGCTCTGTCGTGTTCTTCGGTATTCCTTTGCACAAGGGACGCACCCGGGCGACAGAGATGCGCCCACCAGCTTCACTTCACAACGCTTGGGAAAACACCACATCAAGCTTCTCGATCTCAAACCAGCGAGGACGCGGATCCCTGCAGGGCGCACAAAACCCCGAAGAATCCCGCACAAGAAGTCAAATTGTTTACCTATCGGCAAATGCAAATGCAAAGCGGACTGCAGGCGGGATTGACAACGCCGTTCGTTCAAGCCGGAATACGAGTCGCATGATTCAGTTCACCCCTCTGACGCGGTTCCTGTGCCTCGCACTTGGAGCACTAATTTCCTTCAGCAGCTTACCTGCGCAGACAACGGCTGCATCAAAAGTTGATGCGGTCGAGACAGCATCTGCAAAGCCGCCTTTGCCAACTAACTTGGAGACAGATTCCCTCGCCACGAGGGTCGGCGACTTGGAAGCCTACATCAAAAACGAGGCTCCAAAAGGCTCGCTTTCGGGCGAGCCCGGGCCGGGGCACAACGCGTGGATGATGGTGAGCACGGCGCTAGTGCTGTTCATGACACTCCCTGGGCTTGCGCTTTTTTATGGCGGACTTGTGCGCAGAAAGAACGTGCTGAGTATTCTGGCTCAATGCCTCGCATTAGCTGGAGCAGTCACTGTGATATGGTGGATATGCGGCTACAGCCTGTGCTTCGCTGAAGGTGGCCCCATTCTTGGCAGCATGGGATACGCGTTTTTCTCCGGCATCGGATACCAAACTGGACCGTACGCAAACTGGACATCGCACAACATATGGGCGATTTACCAGCTCACGTTCGCGATCATCACGCCCGCACTCACGATTGGCGCTGTTGCGGAGCGGATGAAATTCAATGCGGTAATGCTTTTCAGCATCCTATGGATGTTCGCGGTCTACTTTCCGGCGACACATATGCTCTGGAGCAAGGACGGCGCTTTCAGCGGACTTCTAAATGAGCATGCGCATGTGAAAGCAATCGATTTTGCAGGCGGCATTGTTGTCCACATGACAAGCGGGTGGAGCGCGTTGCTGCTGTGCATTCTGCTTGGAAAACGGCGCGGCTTCGGCCGTGAACCCATGCCGCCGCATTCAATGGTCCTTTGCATGGCCGGAACCGGGATGCTCTGGGTTGGATGGTACGGCTTCAACGCTGGCTCCGCGGGCGCAGCCGATCGAGTTGCAACCACGGCGTTTGTCGCCACAACGCTTTCAGCGGC
>JBILLC010000035.1:0-9634 GCA_044376275.1 Chthoniobacteraceae bacterium
TTCGGAGCGCCGGAGTCGAGAGGGTTCAGATTATCGTCGGGTATAAGGCCGAGGTCGTCAGGGATTTTTTTGGTGACGGATCAGGCTTTGGCGTAGCTGTGGAGTATGCGACTCAGGTGGTTCAGGACGGCACGGGACGGGTCGTTGAGCTTTCGCGTGAATTCGTTGGGGACAAGCTGTTTGTATTGTCCTATGGGGATATTCTTGTCGCGCCCTTGAATTACGCCAAACTGACCGAGCTCGGAGATTCAGAAGGATTGGTCAGCGTCAAACGCAACGAGGCGGAAATGGCAAAAGGCGGATGCGTCGTCGTGGATGACCAGATGCGCCTCACTGATTTAATCGAAAAACCTGAGGGAAAGCCGCCTAGTCCTTGGTATAATGCCGGCGTTTACTCCTTCAGGCCGTCTATCTTCGAATTCACGGCGCGCCTGCAAAGGTCTCCGCGGGGGGAGTTCGAACTGACGGATGCCATCCGGGGGTTGGCACACGCCTCGGGGCGTGTAAGGGCGGTCGAGTTAAGCGGGGACTGGGCGGACGTCAGGGATCCTGAAGTGCTCGCTCAATTGAACGCCTAATGGGGTGGTATCCGGGCGCGGGCCCGAGCGGGTGAAAGCTTTTTCAAGGGTTGGCTTGTTATCTTATAGCTAAGTCGAAAAATATTGATTTGTAATAATTTAGATCAATTGAAAGGTTGCTTTATCAGAGCCATAGCTAACTTTTTAGGTTGCGCATCATCTTCCCGAAAGGCACCATCTCCGACCCCCGCCTTTCTATGGAAGAAATCCTCACCGAGTTCCTGATTGAAAGTCATGAGAATCTAGACCGCCTCGAGCGTGATCTGGTTGCCATTGAAAAAGACCCCCGTGACGGGGACACACTGAGCAGCATCTTCAGAACGATCCACACGCTGAAGGGATCCAGTGGCTTTCTTGGGTTTACACAGTTGGAGGCGATCGCGCACGTTGGCGAAAATCTGCTGAGTAAGATGAGAGACGGGCTGCTGCTGAGCAACTCCGACATTACCGGCGCCCTTTTGGCGACTGTCGATGCCGTCCGCGGCATGCTTGGAGAAATTGAGGCGTCCGGCGCGCCTGCCGAGCATGATTATTCAGGCCTCATCTCTCTCTTGGAGAGGTTAAAGGAGGGGCAACCCGCGACCGAACCGGGTGCAGTCCCGTCCGACTCAGCAAAACCTGCAGAGCCTGAAGTGGCTGTTTTGGCACCGGTGCCTACACAGAGTCCCTCGGCGCCGGGAGCCGGAGCAGGACAGGACGTGGAACCAAAGGACTTGGAGCCAAAAGAGCCAGCGTCCGCCTCGAATACCGCGCCCCCAACGTCTTCCTCCACCATCCCCTCCTCCGCCAGCGCGGCAGTTTTTCAGGAGATTCGGCCCCCGACGACTCCGGAGCCCACGCTGCCGCCACCGACTGAGGCTGCGGCTTCGGGTAACGCGGGGCATCCGGAGACTTCTGAACACAAAGGAACCTCTGCATCCGATAGTAACATCCGAGTGGACGTGGGTCTCTTGGACAAGCTCGTGAATCTGGTTGGAGAGTTGGTCCTCGCCCGTAATCAAGTTCTCCAGTTCACAAATCAGCAAACTGACAATGCTTTTCAGGCGACTTCCCAGCGCTTGAACCTGATCACGACCGAGCTTCAGGGCAGCATCATGAAGACGCGCATGCAGCCCATCGGCAACATCTGGAGCAAGCTCCCGCGGGTGGTGCGTGACCTAGCCTCCAGTTGCGGTAAGCAAGTGAGACTCGAGATGGAGGGCAAGGAAACCGAGTTGGACAAGACGATCATTGAGGCAATCAAAGATCCGCTTACCCACATCGTCCGGAATGCAGTCGACCATGGAATTGAGAATCCTGCGGCGCGCCAGCAGGCGGGTAAGCCCATCGAGGGTTGCTTGAAAATGCGGGCATACCATGAAGGCGGGCAGGTGAATATCGAAATTTCCGACGACGGTGGTGGACTTGATCTCGACCGGGTCAAGCAGAAGGCTGTTCAGAAAATGCTGATCAGTGCAGAGCAGGCTTCGCTCCTCACCGATCATCAGGCGATTCAACTCGTGTTCATGCCCGGCTTTTCGACTGCCGAGAAAATCACGAACGTTTCCGGAAGGGGCGTGGGCATGGATGTGGTTAAAACCAATATCGAGAAGATCGGCGGCATGGTCGACATGCAGACCGTCAAAGGCTCGGGCACCACTCTGAAGATCAAGATTCCACTCACTCTTGCGATCATTCCCGCGCTCATCGTGACCAGTGGAGGAGAACGTTTTGCGATCCCGCAAGTCAGCCTGCTCGAATTGGTGCGCCTCGAAAAGTCACAGGAAGACGCCCAGATTGAATACATTCACGGGGCGCCGATTTACCGGTTACGCGGTCAGCTGCTCCCACTCGTGTATCTGAATAAGCAACTCAAGCTTAATGGCGCCTGCTCGGGTCTGGAGGCCGATGCAAACGAAGAAACAAACATTGTCGTATTGCAGGCGGATGGGCACCCGTTTGGATTGGTGGTTGATAAAATCAATGACACGCAGGAAATTGTCGTGAAACCCTTGGGCAAACAACTCAAGGGCGTCATTTGTTTCGCGGGCGCAACAATCATGGGCGATGGCAAAGTGGCGTTGATTCTCGACGTCCTCGGACTGGCGCAGCAGTCCAATGTGGTTTCAGAGACGCACAACCGGAACAAACTTCTTGTGAACGAGTCGGATGACCGCAAGGCTGATCAGCACAAGCAGACGCTCCTTCTTTTTTCGGCAGGCACTTCCAGTCGAATGGCGATCCCGCTCTCAACCGTGGCGAGGCTAGAGGAGTTCTCCCGGTCATCCATCGAATACTCGGGAGGCAAACCGGTCGTCAGATACCGGGGTGAAATTCTTCCTTTGGTGGAAGTCGCCATGCATTTGAAATCAGATCCGTCACACGCGGACTTTCCTGACCCGATGGAGGTAGTGGTTTATAGCGAGAACGGGCGAAGCGTCGGTCTTGTCGTTGGAAAAATCGAGGACATCGTCAGCGAAGCAATCACCGAAAAACGTCATTCCCATGGCAACGGCATCCTTGGCTCGGTGGTCATTCAGGACCGCGTGACAGACATTTTGGATGTGCAATCGGTGATCCGTTCTGTCGACCCGGCATTCGGAGAGGCGAAGCCAAATTCAAGCGCCGCTTAGGATAGGTTTGCCAACACCCAAGTTTTAAACCCGTGAATCAAAATCAACAATTCGCCACCTTCCATCTGGATGGCCTTTTTCTGGGTGTGGATGTTTTGAAAGTTCAGGAAGTCATCCGGTATCAGGAGATGACACCTGTGCCGATCGCTCCCCCAATGGTGGAGGGTTTGATCAATCTTCGCGGACAAATTATCACCGCGATTGATTTGCGCCGCCGCCTGGGACTCAAGGATCGTGCAGCGGACGAGTTGCCAATGAACGTCGTCATTCGCTCAGATGATGGAGCCTTCAGCCTTTTGGTGGATGAAATTGGCGACGTGATCGAGGTTGATCAAAATAACTTCGAATCCGTGCCCGAGACCGTCGTTGGTTTCTCAAAGGAACTCATCAACGGAGTTTATAAGCTGGATAACCGTCTCCTTCTGATTCTCGACACTGAAAAGGCATCCAATCTTCCCGCGACCTACAAGAGCTCAAAATCCAACAACTGAGCAACTCAGCAAAACCCAGAACAAACCCAATCATGAGCACGAACATAAGCATGGACAGTGATTCAGTCGAAACACCGGACCGTCAGACAGAGCCTGTGGTTCAAACGCTGGCCAAAAATGGGCGCAATGGGCGCAACGGACGGAATGGAGGGGCCTCACGTTCGGAAAATGGAGTCGCTGCCAAATCTCCAGCCGCCTCGAAGGAGAAGACTTCATCCGGTGAAATCGACGCAATGCGTGCCCAGTTAGAGGCGTTGAACCGCTCTCAGGCCATCATCGAATTCGAACCGGATGGCACGATTCTCACTGCCAATGAAAACTTCCTCAACGTAATGGGCTACTCGCTTCGCGAAATTCAGGGGGAGCACCACCAGATGTTCTGCGATGATGAATACACCAGCAGCCCCGAGTATCGCCAGTTCTGGAAAGCACTCCGCGCCGGCGAGTTCCAGGCCGGGGAATTCAAGCGAATTGGAAAAGGCGGCAGAGAAGTTTGGGTCATTGCCTCCTATAACCCAATTGTTGACGGCAACGGCAAATTGGTGAAAGTCGTCAAATTTGCAACGGACGTCACCGCATCCAAGGTCGAGCTCAAGGTTCGCACGGAGATCATGAATCTGACGAGCATTGTGTCCGAATCAGATCTGCGAGGTGACATTCTTAACGTGAATCAAAAATTCTGCGAAGTCTCCAAGTACAGTCGTGATGAGCTCATTGGTAAGCCGCATAACACAACCCGTCATCCAGACATGCCCAAGGAAGTGTTCCGGGAAGTTTGGTCAACGATTGGCAAAGGACAGACCTTCCGCGGAATTATCAAAAATCGCGCCAAGGACGGCACACCCTATTATGTCGACGCGGTGATTGCTCCGATTCTTGGTGAAAACGGGAAACCAAAGAAATATCTCGGTGTCCGCTACGACATCACCGATGCTGAGCTCGAGCGCCAGAACATGCGCGGCATATTCCGCGCAATTGACAGCGTTTACGCGTACATCGAGTTCGATACGGAAGGAAACGTGCTGAGGGCAAATCAAAATTTCCTCTCGGTCATGGAATACACCGAGGACTTAATCAAGGGACGCCATCACCGGATCTTCTGTGATGATGCGACGGTGAATTCGAGTGAATACAAGGAATTCTGGCCCGACCTACGCGCTGGCAAGAGCAAGTCTGGCGAGTTTAAGCGCGTCACGCGCGGGGGCAGGGAACTGTGGCTGCAGGCCGTTTACGCTCCTGTAACCGATGAGATGGGCAGGGTGATTAAAGTCGTGAAAATCGCCACAGACATCACCGCGGAGGTCCGCCAGCGGCTGGCCTTGGCGCAGGTGCTCAAGGAGGTCGCGGAGAGCGCGCAGACGCTATCTTCCGCGTCCGAGGAACTCTCGGCCAACAGCCAGCAAATGGTTGCGAATGCGGAGGAAACTTCCGCGCAGGCGGGTGTCGTTTCAGCCGCGGCCCAACAGGTCAGCACTAACGTTCAGACAGTGGCTGCGGGGACCGAGGAAATGAGTGCAAGTATCCGCGAGATCGCAAAGAACGCCCATGAGGCAGCGAAAGTAGCTGCGATTGGAGTAACCGCCTCTGATAGCGCCACGGAAACGATTTCTAAACTTGGGCTCAGCAGTGCTGAGATTGGTAAGGTGGTAAAAACCATTACTTCAATCGCCCGGCAGACGAATCTGTTGGCGCTCAATGCGACGATCGAAGCGGCCCGCGCTGGCGAGGCTGGCAAGGGATTCGCTGTGGTTGCGAACGAGGTCAAGGAACTCGCGAAGGAGACGGCCAGAGCCACGGACGACATCAGCCAGAAAATCGAAACTATTCAAGCGGACACCAAGCACGCTGTGTCGGCGATCGCGGAGATCACTGATGTGATCAACAAGATTAACGATTATCAAACCACGATTGCCAGCGCCGTCGAGGAGCAGACTGCAACAACCAACGAGATTACTCGTAATGTGAGCGAGGCAGCACAGGGGAGCAGCGAGATTGCGCAAAATATCATCGGCGTTGCCGAGGCTGCTCGCAACACCACGATGGGTGCAAGCGACACTGAAAAAGCTGCGCTGGAGCTGGCCCGCATGGCAGCCTCCCTGCAAAGCACTGTGAACTCGGTCAAGTGATCCGCTCACGCCTGTCCGGCCGGTCCTCGAAGTTCAGAGGGCCGGTCGGGGTTCGTGGCACGAAAGCTGGAAAATGGCTTGTCTGGTCACAAAACCAAAACAATGGCTCGAGGAGTTTAGGAATGCGCGCGCTGGTGGTTGATGATTCCAGGGTGGCGCGGAGAATTATTGGAGGAACACTCTTAGATCTCGGGTTCGAAGTTTCCGAATCGGACGATGGCCAACAGGCAGTCGAAAGGCTGTATTCCGGAGAGAGCTTTGATGTGATGCTGGTTGATTGGAACATGCCGGTCATGAATGGATGTGAAATGGTCCGCGCCGTGCGCGCCAATTTGCTTCTCGATGAAGTCAAAATCATGATGGTCACCGTTGAAACTTCCATGGATCATGTTCGTGAGGCTTTAGAGGCAGGGGCGAATGAGTATTTGATGAAGCCTTTCACCAAAGATCTTTTGGTTGGAAAGCTTCAACTCATGGGGCTTTGATCATCCACTTTTGTTTTGTTGCGCTAGCGCTTCTTTTGGTTGCGCTCCGCTTCCTTCCCTCCCAATGAATAAAATTCGAGTGCTTCTCGTCGACGATTCCGCGGTGATCCGTCGTTTGCTGACCGATACGCTCGCCAACGATCCCGAGATCGAGGTCATTGGAATGGCTGGGAATGGCGAAATCGCCCTCGCCAAGATCGAGCAGCTCAAGCCGGATATCATCACGCTGGACATCGAGATGCCGGTGATGGACGGGCTTTCGACACTGAGAGCGCTCCGCAAGATTCACCCGAAATTGCCGGTCATCATGTTCAGCACGCTCACGGAGCGCGGGTCCACTGCCACCATGGATGCGCTTGCTCTGGGTGCCAGCGACTATGTGGCGAAGCCAGCCAACGTGGGTGGGGTGCTTGCGGGAATGGACAAAATACGGGACGACTTGATACCGAAGATCAAGGCGCTCTGTCACCGGGCGCCACCGCCAAAGCCCACAACTCAGTCCTCGTTGCAGGTAAATCGAGCTCCACGTGCATCGGTCGCATCTGGATCCGGTGTCGAGATTTTGGCGGTGGGGGTTTCCACGGGCGGCCCCAACGCTCTTGCCGAGTTTATTCCCGCGTTGGGTCGCAGATTTCCCGTTCCAATTGTCATCGTCCAACACATGCCCCCACTCTTTACCCGCTTATTGGCCGAGAGACTTGCTGCAGTTTCGGGACTCCTTTGCAAAGAAGGATTCGAAGGGGCGATGTTGCGTCCCGGCGAGCTTTGGATTGCGCCTGGAGGCTTTCATATGGAGGTGGAAAAAGCTGGCCCCAGCTACCGATTGCGACTGACTGAGGAGCCTCCCGAGAACTCCTGTCGCCCCGCTGTGGACGTGCTTTTTCGGAGTGTGGCAAAAGTATTTGGCCCAAAGACGCTCGCTGTAGTGCTCACGGGAATGGGGCAGGATGGCATGCGCGGTGCCGAGCATATTCGCGCCGCCGGAGGCGTTACGCTCGTGCAAGACGAGGCCAGCAGTGTTGTGTGGGGAATGCCGGGCGCCGTTGCCAGCGCTGGGCTTGCAGAAAAAATCCTACCACTCAAAGAGCTCGCAGCTGAAGTCGTCAGCAGAGTGCAACCGCCCTCTAACAACTCCTCCGAAATGGCCTCCCAGAAAGCCAAAAGTGTTTTCGCGAGACCAGAACTTCCAAAGCAGGCAGCCCCAACCCTCAGCCCTAACCAGTCCAATTCCTAAGTTCACTTTGTTTATTAAATGAGACCCGCTGATTTTGACTATGTCCGAAATTTTGTTCGCGCACAGGCTGCGATCGTGCTCGAGCCTGGGAAGGAATACTTGGTTGAGTCACGGTTGCTAGTGCTGGCACGTAAAGAAAACTTTAAGACCATTGACGAACTGGTGCAGCGGTTGCGTACCAATCCGCACGATGAACTCCATCGCAGGGTGATTGATGCGATGACCACCAATGAAACTTCTTTCTTCCGAGATATTCATCCATTTGAAGCTCTCAAGACCCACATCCTCCCGCAGCTGATTGAGAAGCGAAAAGCGGAGCGCGCTCTGAACTTCTGGTGTGGAGCGGCCTCAACCGGGCAGGAGTGTTGTAGTGTGTTGATGACCATCGCGGATTCTTTTCCGGAGATCTTTAGCTGGAATTTCAATTTCATCGCCACGGATCTGTCGTTGGATGTTCTCGAGCAGGCCAGGTCGGGCAGCTATAGCCAACTCGAGGTCAACCGTGGGTTGCCCGCACCATTGTTGTTAAAACATTTCACTCGAGATGGAGAACGGTGGATCTTTTCAGAGCAGCTACGTAGAAAAATCATCTTCAAGGAGCTCAATCTCGCAGGCGATTGGCCATTCATGCCGCAGATGGACATCGTTTTTCTCCGCAATGTTCTCATTTATTTTGATGCCGATGTAAAAAAGAAGATCCTTGGCAAAGTGAGAAAAATGCTGCGCCCCGGCGGCTTCTTGTTTTTGGGGGGCGCTGAAACAACTCTCAACTTGGACGACAAGTTTGAGCGCGTTGTATTTGGGAGAGCCACAGCCTATCAGGTGACTCTTTGATCTGATTGCCTTGCGAACTCACAGAGTGGTGTCACTGCTGTTTGCCGCTCCCGCCACTTTCGGTTTTTTTCGGCAGCTTTGACAAAGCATCCAAAATGATCTGCGGCCTCAGAATTTCTGGGAAGGTTGCAGGCTGATCCGAAGCGGGTTGGTATAAGAGATAGAACGGCACACCAACGCTGCCGTGCCGATGAAGCTCTTCGGTGATTGAGGCGTCGCCTCGCGTCCAATCCGCCTTCAACATCACCACGTTCTTCTCTCGAAAAGCTGCGAGCACCTCCGGGTTTGACAGCGTCACCTTTTCGTTGACCTTGCAATTCAGGCACCAATCCGCGGTGAAATCCACGAACACCGGTTGCCTTGCGGCGAGTGCGCTTGCCAACCTTGCCTTGGAATACGGAAGCCATCCAGCTGTATCAGATTGTTCGCGGGGCGCGCCTCCCACAGGAGGAGTATTTAGCGGGGTATGTAGGAAGAAGAAGTAGCCCGTCGCTGCCAGCGACATCGAGAGGATAAGCGCGAGGGGGCGTGAGCGAAAAATACCGAGCATCCAGCAGCCGATTCCCAAACACAGTAGAAATGCGCATGCGCCTGAAACCGCTGCAAGGCCGCTCGCCGTGCCGAGGATGTTTAGGAGCCAGACGGCGACTCCGAGAATCACAAACCCCATCGCTTCTTTGAGTCGTTCCATCCATGCGCCGGGTTTTGGAAGTAAGCGCAACAGCCGCGGGTTCGAGGTCAAAAGCAAATATGGAAGACTCATCCCAGCCGCGATCGTGAGAAATATCGCGAGGACAATTCCGGGCGGCTGACTTACGGCAAATCCCAGCGTGACGCCCAGGTAAGGCGCCGTGCAAGAGGTGCCCAGCAGAGTCGTGAACATACCGTGAAGGAATGCGCCCCAGTGCCCCTCTTTAGATGCTAGCTGGCTCAGGGTTTGGTTCGCTTCGCTGGAGAGCGTGATTTCAAACACGCCAAGCAGGTTTAGTCCGAAAACGAATAAGGCGCTGATTAACCCCACCAGAATCCATGGGTTTTGAAACTGAAATCCCCAGTTCAGCGTCTGGCCTGCCCGTTGCAGCACAATGACCGCACCCGCAAGGCCCAGAAAAAACACCATCACTCCAAGGCAGAATGAAAGCCCCAGACGGAACACTTTTTTGGGATCCTGCCCGGCCTGCTGCGTGAAGCTGAATATTTTGAGCGCAATGACTGGAAGCACGCAGGGCATTAGATTCAGCAGAAGCCCGCCAAGGAAAGCCGCCCAGAGCACA
>JBILLC010000068.1:0-7795 GCA_044376275.1 Chthoniobacteraceae bacterium
CCATCCACATACGTGTCGTCGGCTGTATCCGCTGATTCTGTTGCCGGACCACGCGGCTTGCCCTTGTGGAGTTTGTGCTTATCGGGATTTGAGAGCATTTTCAGCGCGGGCTCGGAGACGTATGGCGGGGCTTTGGGTGTACCCCAAGGAACCGACCAACTTGGCGCATCATCGAATCCGCCATGAAAAATCTTCCCCATGCCCTGGGTGAAATAACCATGTTCCTTAAAATACTGAGGGATCGTCACGGCGTCCGGCAGAGCTGTCCGGAAATGGGTTTCAAGATCCCATACCCGCGTGGCGTCGGGTCTGCGGCCCGTGAGTAACGACGAGCGCGAAGGACTGCAGACTGCCTGCTGGCAGTAAGCCCGGTTGAATGTCGTCCCGCGCGCGGCAATGCGGTCCATGTTTGGCGTTTTGATCAACGAGCTTCCTGAGGCGTTTGCCTCCGGCCGCAGATCATCTACCGCTATGAAGAGAACGTTCAGTTTCTTCGGCTCCGCGGCCTGAATGAACGATGTGACGAATAAGATGCTCAGAAGGGTGCGTCGTATCATGGGTGCGCTCTCTAAAACCCGTCAGGCAGTCAAAGTTACCGAAAATGACAGAATTCATGCATCCCCTGCGACAATCCATCACTGCCATGCAATAGACAGATCGTCGAAGGTGAGTCCGGCTCTGGCGTGGGATAAAAACTGAGCGCAAGCCCGAAGGTTATTTGGCCCGGACTTCCACCCAGGTCTCAACCCCATCGCCGCCGGACGCGTCCGCGAGTTTCAGACGATGAATCCCGGGTTCCCCCACCGCCACAAGCGCGCCGTTCCGTACTTGAATTTTCAACGAGTCACACTTCCACCGCACATTCTCGCCGCCATCCGCTTTTAATGGAATGTACCGCGAACTTGGCAAGTCTGGATCCAGTACAAACACGGTGCCAGGACGCGGCGCAACCAAGCGCAATCCCAATGAGTTCTTTGAGACGTATCGAGATGTTTCCGGAAGCGACCGGAGCCACTCCGAATACTCGGCACCAAGGTGAGCGCGACCATGCTCATCGAAATCCTCAGGACCAACCGCCAGAGGAAGCCTGTCCGCGGGAAACCATTCGTTTAGCGACTCGTAGTTTTCATTTCTTCGGGTCAGCGCCCTGCCAAATACGGGATCAATTTGTACGCGGACCAAATTTCCAGGCTGCCCATACCATCCGGTGCCGTAGAATTTGTGCAAATACTCCATCACATCGTGCGCCAACGGGCCCGCCCCTGTGACTCCAGAAACCTCGCGCATCGGCTGCCCGTCGAAATTTCCCGCCCACACGCCGACCGTGAATTCAGGCGTATAAGCAAAGCACCAGTTATCACGAAAGCTGGTACTGGTGCCCGTCTTGCAAGCCACTGGAAAATCAAACCGCAATGCCGAATAGAACCCGAACGACGTGGAGCGTGCCGTATTGTCGGAGAGCATGTCAGCGATGATCCACGCGGCGTTGGAATTGCCATTTGGAAGCGGCTTGTCGTTTCTAAGCATTACAAACGGGGCGTACTCGCCAAGGCGTGCGAGCGCCGCGTAAGCATTTGTTAACTCCAACAAACGAACCTCCGCATTTCCAATCGTCAGACCCAGACCGTAAAAACCTGAGGGCCGCGTGAGCGTCGATAGTCCCCATGCCTGCAGTCGCTCCACCAGCGGGCGCGAGCCGCCTAATTCGTTCAACAGACGGACGGCAGGAATATTGAGCGAATTCGCCAGCGCCATACGCATCGGTACGGGACCGGAGCACACTTTGCTGTAATTCTCCGGCTGGTACGGACCGTCTGGCGTTTCAAAGGAACACGGCACATCAGCCAAAATCCGTCCCGCACTCACCCCAGATTCAAGCGCGAGCAAGTAAGTGAAAGGTTTCAACGCCGACCCGGGCGAACGCAGCGCCCACGCCCCGTTCACTTGTCCCGCCCGCTCCGCGAAGTAGTTTGCAGAGCCCACCAGCGCGCGTACTTCGCCAGTCTGATTGGCCATGACAACCACCGCCGCGTCGCTGACACGCTTTTCGACAAGACCACGCACATGACGCGCCACCATCTGCTCAATCTCCGACTGGAGTGGCAAGTCCAGAGAAGTCACCACACGCCCGAACAGAGGCGTTCCGGAGTTTTTTCGCAGTAGATCAACAAAATGCGGCGCATAAAAAGGACGGCTGCCCTCGAATCGTAATGGCTGCGCAACCGCTCGTTCGTAACGATCAAGTTCAAGCCATCCAAATTCGTGCATGCGCTTAAGCACGGTTAATTGACGATTGCGCGCTGTCTGGAATCGGCGCAGCGGATCAAGACGGGATGGCGCCTGCGCGATTCCTGCGAGCAACGCAGCCTCAGCCTCGCTGAGGGCCGCAGCATCTTTTCCAAAATAGTAAGAACTCGCCGCACCGACGCCGCGAGTCATGTGCCCGAGATCGATTCGATTGAGGTATTCGAGTAGAATCCGCTGTTTTGGCCAGCGCCGCTCCAACTGCCTCGCGGCTGCGGCCTCGTACATCTTCACCGCCCATCCGCGCCTCACAAATCCCAGGCTGCGCAGTGTTGCAATCTTTACCAGCTGCTGCGTGATGGTCGACGCGCCCGATACGATGCGTCCGCTGCGCACATTGTCGTAAGCGGCGCGGATCACTCGAAAAATATCGACGCCTTGATGCATCAAAAATCGCCGGTCTTCTGCGGCCAACACCGCCGCCTGCACCACACCGGGAATCTGCTCCAGGAGCAGATTTCCTTTTTCAAGCGACGGAACCAGACGCAGCGGTCTTCCTTCACGATCCAAAAACTCAGCAGCCTCGGGTGGAGGATTCTCGAGCGCATCGGGCAGTCTCACCATCCGGCTGGCCATCTCCAGCGCCAGAACAAATGTCGCGCACAAGCCTGCTGGAAAAGCTGTAAAAACCAATAACAGCCATCCCATCAAACCCATCACCTTAGTAGCCCGCGAAGCTCGCCGCCTGATTGTCATCAATTTTAGACGAATGAGGATGCTTGACTCACCAGACGATCAGCTTTTCCGAGCCAGTTTGCGCGAACCGCTCAGGCCTGTACATCTCCTCGGCACGCGCCGCGGGGGCCACCGCTTCGCCAGCTGCACGGACACGGGTCATTTGACTGATTTGGTATGAACCCGCCCGCACATCATCTTTGAAAAAGAGCACACGGTCCGCGCGAATTTCAATGTTATCAGCAAAGCTCGCACTGTCGTCGGTTTGCGCGTCTTCATTTTTATCAAAATTCTGTATCGGCTCAAGCACAGCGGGCAGTGGGCAGTCGATCGCCAGGTATCTACCGTGCTGAAGCGCGCTGATTTCAAGGGTGACACGGACGCGATCTCCCACGCGCAGGTCGCTGGCGGGTGAAGCGTTTTGACTGGCATCAATCTTTTCAAATTTACGGTTCAGAATGTAGCCGCTTTGTTGCGAAGGCTGCTCACGATCCGGGTAAGCGGTAACCGAAGTGACTGCGTGCAAGGCCGCAGCCGAAGCGTTTTGAATCTCAAAATCCTGCGTGGGCGTTGCCGCGTTCCAGGACAGTACGACCTCCTCGAACGGATGCGTTTCATCCAAAACAAAGTCCTGCCTGCCGCCTCCACGAATCCAGCACGCCGCGATCGTGGTCTGCGGCGGCGGTAGACTCTTTGCGTAGCAGCTTGCAGCGTACAGCGACCAAGCGTTGTCTTGCGTAGTGCGCCACGCGCCTTGAGCGCCCTGGAGTTTGCTTTCTGCAAAAAGGGTGTCGATCTGCGAAGCATCAGCGCCGGTCTGAATGGCGGCCAGCAAGGTCAATGCTGTGTCTCGCGCTGGACTCGAGAAATAGTCTAACCCCGGGATGCGAACCGTTCCTCCAATCAGCGAGCGCACGCTCTTATCAAGTCCACCGCTGAGGTGCATCGCCATCGCGAGCAAGGCCCGGTCATCTGTGCCGAGCAAATGCGCCGAATCAAATAGTCTCTCATGCGACGCCGGCTCTGGCATTCCCGCCAAGGCTAACGCATAAGCTGCCAACGCTTGTCCGGAGTAGGCTGCGGCCAGCTCGGCGTTGGATGGTTTGGTAAGCCAGGTCTTGAGATAGGCGCGCAGTTTGACTGCCGAAGCGGGCGGCACGAGTGAAGCAATTTTTGGATCCGGATCCCTTTCCACAAGCGCCAGCAACACGCCCGCATATGCGGAGCTCCACGGGTGCCCGGTGGCAGGGAAACCTCCCCTTAACATCGAGGTAACTGCCGATGTGAACGGGTTACGCGGCCAGTAACCAATGCTTCCGTCTGGCATTTGCATGGCAACAATCCTTGTCACGCCCTCCTCAATGACTCCCGCGCGCTTTTGCAGATCGAGTCCCGGTAAATGCAGATCAGCCGCAAACACCCACGGAAAAAGCGTGGAAACCGTCTGCTCGGCGCATCCGTAGGGATACGAAAGAAGCGCGTTTGCGGCTTTTTGAAAATCTGCAAGCGGAGACCTGTGAACAGTGATGGTTGCGCTTCCTGTACCCGCCAAAAGCACAGGATTGATTTGCTCCAGCAGTTTGTGGGAGCCGGGACCGAGTCTTGCCACTCGCGTTTCGTGCAGAGCTGGAATGTGCCAGCCTACATTGATGCTCTCCC
This sequence comes from Chthoniobacteraceae bacterium, assembly GCA_044376275.1. Lineage (GTDB taxonomy): Bacteria > Verrucomicrobiota > Verrucomicrobiia > Chthoniobacterales > Chthoniobacteraceae > Chth-196. The sequence continues at coordinate 4,639 of JBILLC010000068.1, forward strand.
GCGCACCGTCGGTTTCACTTCCGTCAATGGTGCGAGCGCGCCATCTGAGCTCGGCCCTGCCGATATCGACAAACAACGCCGGGAAATCCACCGCAACGGAGGTTCGTGCAGGAACACTGATGCGCCGCGGCGCGCCGTCCAGAAGTTGCACAATCGGATCCGCGTCCAGCGATGCCTCCACCTCCAACGGTGTACTGTTGGAGTTCTGAATCACACTTCGAAGCATGAGCCGGTCACCCCGGTTTGCAAACTGCGGCACGCCGGGTTGAATCTGCAGAGGCTTGTTCACACGGAAACCGACTTCCGCTGAACCGAACGATTGGACACCATGACTGACGACCGCCATGACCCGAAACTTCGCAAGATTGTCGGGAACCTCGAGCGGCGCCTCAAAAGTTCCGTCGGGCCCTGTCCGTGCACTCCCGATCCACAGAGCGTTTAGTTTAAAGTTTCCTCGCAGATCACCTCCACTTCCGCCTTTGCCGTCCGATCCGACAACATAACCCTTGTTTTCGTACCCCGGTTCATCGTCCTCCTCTCGTAGCGCCCAGATGCTGGACCGCCAGCGGAGCTTGCGGAAAGACATCGGGTAGATTCCATCCACGGGTTGCGGGGTTTCGTATCCGGTCATTTGGAGCACACCTTCGTGGACCGCGTACAGCGTGACATCTGCGCCCGCGGCGGGTGTCCCGTCGGATTGAAGCACATGAACCACTGGGTGAAGCACGCTGCCCGGACGGGTATCGGCAGGAACACCCGTGATGCCGACCTTTAAGCGCGCGTCCGCAGGCTCGACCCGCAAATGCACATCGTCGGCCTCGACACTTGGCATCGGATTTTGGAGCTTTGAATGGCGCGTCCCGCGGAGCAGATGCACATCAAGCACGCCACCCGGGGCGTCACTCGCGCCGATGTGAATATCGAACTGAGGTTTGTCTTTTGTAATGGGTACGAACCAGTGACGCTTCACCGATTCCTGCTGAAAGGTCGCAAGCACCATGCCGTCGACATTGGTGCGCACAAGAATATGTGCGGTTTCCCCCGGATGATAGAGCGGCTTGTCCGGGACCACCGATAACGAGTCGGTCTCAAAATCCTCTCCAGCCTCCCGCTGCTCTTTTGGCGAAACGGCCGTGGACACATCAAAATCAGCCATCGCAATCACGGAACGTCCCTTTGAATCCACCGTGCGCGCATCAACCAAGTATCGGCCAGACGGCAACCCCTCCAATTCAACTGAAACTTGTTCGCGCGACAAAATCCATTGCCCGGCGATTGGCGACGGCGTCTGCGAACGCGCTTTCAACTTTCGGACCTGCTGAAAAGTGGCCGTGTTTTTGCTCACATCACCCGACGCTGTGCGCGTCACACTGGTCGACCACAAAACCCTGCTGACGACAATATCGATTGGATCTTTTAACTCCACAGGCTCCCGATTATCAGCGTTGACCGCAACCAACTGGACAGAGACCGGGGTGCCCTCGTTCACCCACTTCCTTGGAAGATGGATTCCGAGGTAAAAATCAGAACTGTGCGCCACGAATTGATGCGACTTGGAGAGCGTCTGATTGTTTAGGTCGGTGATTTCGGTCTGAAAAACCATGTCGCGCGGCCCGGCAGGGTTTGGACTTGAATCGATGCCCGAGGAGAACGCCGCTTTTCCGTCTGCATCAAGTTTGAATTCGCCGGAGCGGGCATGACGCGGCGGAGTGGGCCACAATGCTTGCCGTACATTTGACTCCAGATCGACACCAAACACGATCGGGCCGTAGCCCGAGGCATTGAAGACAGTTGGGGACTCATGCATTTCCCAGCGCACTACCGCATCATTCACCGGTTGACCCGAGAGGTAGATGGCTGAAAGTTGTGCTTCGAATTTGCTGGGAGCCTGGACGGCGGTTGGTGCGTCCAGCGAAATCCGGAAGGCGTCGGGCTGGAATTCGGCGACGCTCACAGAATGAATGAGATCAAAGTCCGAACCTTTTTGACTGATCGATAGCGTGTAACCACCTGTACGCTTCGGGAGCTCCGTGCTGATGGTCCATGCGCCCGAGCTGCCAAGTTCAAATTCCTCCTTGTAAATTTGTTCGCCGCGTCTCCCATCCAGCACGGCTTGAAATTTTGTTCCCGTTGGAATCTCGAAACCACCTGCGCGCACACGGCGGATGAAAACCTTTGCATGAAACGTCTCGCCCGGCCTGTACAAGTCCCGGTCGCTAAAAACAAATCCTTCCAGCCGGGGAGCGGGTTCATTGTCAGCGATGAGCTTGGCGACATCCACCGACTGCTCGCCCGGCACCCAGAAGTTGGTGTCAAAAAGGACCGTTAGCTGGTCGTTGCCAAGTGTTGCCTCCACCCATGCAGCCCCCCGAAACGGCACCTCCGCGGTTCCCTCTTTTCCGGTTTCGACCTCGCCGATTTTTTCGCGCCTCGCATTGTAGAAAGCACACTTCACCTTCGCGAGGGGCGTTGCATCCGCCAGCGAATACGCAAAGCAGAATCCAGGGCCTCCCCGACCCGCAAACAATTCCAGCCCGATATCGGTAAGCTGCACGAGTGTCTGGACGCCGCATCGTTTTCCACCTTCAGACAACGGCTTGCCGCCGGCGTGCATTTCCTCGGCAGTCAGGAGCACGACACCGGTTGTCTTTTTTCCAAGCATCTCATCCCACTTCAACATCAACTGGGCTTCCTCCCTCGCTGAATAATCAAACTCGACTGTCTTTTCGTGAATCAGCTGCCCTTCGAACGCGGACGGATCGACCGGCACACCATCCCTCTCTAAACTTCGATCGTCACTGTGGAATTGCGATTGGTACTGCTTCCACAACCTGAGGGCGTCCCAACCTTTTTCGGGCGGGATTAGATGCGCCGTGATTCGTGCCCTCGGAATCTTGACAGCCATCAGCGGCACCTGCCGCCTTCCGCTCGACAACTGGCGCACAAGCTCGCGATCGAAGTAGAGCCTGGGTGGCAGAGGATCAAGCTGCACCTCCGATTCAAATGGTTGCTTGAGCATGCAGCCGTCCTCTGCCCGCAGACCGCTTTCCAAAAACACGCGGTAATTGACGCCGGGTTGAAAGTCACCCTCCAAAGTGATGCCCTTCCACGTTAGATAGACATTCAACTCCTCAACAGGCGGTGTGATGAGCGATTT
>JBILLC010000036.1:0-9527 GCA_044376275.1 Chthoniobacteraceae bacterium
ACAGGCGAAAACCCAGCCCAGACAGAAGATCGCGATTTTTGGGATGCCTCGTTTGTTAGGGCTGTTGGAGAAGGATTCGGCGAGCAGCAGAATGAATCCGAGGCAAAGGACGAGGATTTCGAGTGTGATGGGCGCAAACATGGTTGGCTAGCGGAGTGCCGCCTCCAGTGTGGGTTTAATATAAGCGAGCAGCGTTTTCGGGAAGCATCCAGCGAGCAATAAGGTAGCGAGCAGCGCTGCCAGGGGGAGTCTCGCGGACCCATGAAGGTCGGACCAAGAGGATGATTCAGTGCGGGCAGGGGGGAGTTGACCGAGAAAAACTTTTCGGTAAGCGCGCAGCATGTAAACGGCGGAAATTACCACGCCCCAGAGTGCAAGGATTGTTGCTGTTCGGATAAAGCCCATGCCTCCACTTTGGAAACATCCGAAGAAGACCATTGTTTCGCTGGCGAAATTTGCAAAGCCCGGCAGACCGATCGAAGCAAAAGCTGCCATTGCAAAACAGATTCCGAGGTACGGCATGCTCTTCATCGCGCCCCCGAGGCGGTCGAAGCTTACAGAACCTTCTCGCTCCCGGATGATGCCTGTGATTGCAAACAGCGCAGACACTGAGAGCCCATGTGCGAACATCAAGAGGCAGGCGCCGCTCAAGCCAGTGATGTTCATTGAGGCGATGCCCAGAAACACGTAGCCCATATGCATCACGCTCGAGAAACCAATGACGAAGTCGAGCTTGCGCTGCGCAATGGTCACGAGTCCCACGTAAAGAATGTTGCCAAGAAGTGCGAGGAGCAGAAGATCGTGCGCATTCCAGTCGCTAATCACTGGTTGTTTCAGGGCATCTGGCAGAAAAGGGACCACCAAACGAATGATGCCGTACAGGCCGAACTTCTTTAGCACACCTGCATGCAACATGGCGGCTGGCGTGGGGGCGGAGGCATATGCAGGCGCTGCCCAGCTGTGGAACGGAAAGAGAGAGATGAGGATGCCGAAGCCTGCTGTAAGCAGCAGCCAGGGGCGGAGTTGAGCGGATGCTGGTATCGCGTGTTTCGCCGCCGCACTGGCGAGCTTTTCGAGGTCGAATGAGCGGAGTTCCGCTGGAATTGAGAGGAAAAGGTCAGTTAGTCCGACCAGTAAAACGATACTGCCGAGTCCTAGGTAGACGGTGATTTTCCATGCTGCTGACTGGCGTTCGCCTGTACCCCAGAGCCCGATAAGCAGGAAAGTCGGAATCAGTGCGAGCTCATGGAATGCGTAGAAGAAGAACAAATCCTTTGCAGCGAAAGCGCCCGTGGCGCCCGCACTGATCAGTAGAACGCACGCATCGTAGAGGTTTGTCTTTTTCTCGATGATCGGAGAAAGCCAGACAGCCGCCATGGTCACCAGTGCCGTCAGTAACAACATCACAACACTGAGGCCGTCGACGCCAACCGAGTATTTCAAGTCGAGGCTCGGGATGAAGGGCTGGAGCTCATGGACGAACTGATATCCGGATTTTGCAGTATCGTATCCAAGGCAGATCAGAAGGGTGATTGCGAGTTGGATAAGCGCTGTGAATTTTGTTAGGGCGCGATCGCCCTTGCCCAAGAGCAGGGCAACCGCGCTTAGAATGGGAACTAGAAGCAGAGTAGTGAGCACGAGGAGCAGTTCCGGTTACTTGGTGAGGAAGTAGAACAGACAAACAACGCCTGCTCCGAAGATGAATGAATATCCCTGAAGATTGCCAAACTGAAGGAGTCTGAGGGCGTAGCCGACTCCCCAAGTGGACGACGCAAGCCCGCGGACAATTGCGCCGTCCAGCACGTAGCGGTCGACCCAAGCCGACAGAGATGCAAGGAGATCCTGGGTGCCGGCAATCAAGCTGGCGTAGAGTTCATCGATGTAAAAGCGGTTGGCGAAGAGAGGAATCCTGATTGGATCCTTGGTCGCCCGGCTTCGATCGTTGTAAACCCACATCGCGATGGCTGTGCCTGCCAGAAAGGCGCCTATTGCGAGAATCGGGACGATCTGGACTTTCTCACCGAGGTGCGTCGCATGGAATAATTGTTCGCCAAAGATTGGCTCTACAAAAAAGGGATATCCGGCGACTATGGAGAGCGAGGCTAGGATTAGGAGTGGGACCGTCATTGCATTCGGGCAGTCGTGACCGTGTTTTGCTGACTCGGAACGAGCGGAACCAAAAAATACAACGAGCACCAGCCGAGTCATGTAGTAGGCTGTGAGTAGAGCTGTGATCAAAGCGGGCCAGAAAATGATCGGGTTCTTGTGCCACGCAGCGAGGAGTATGGCGTCTTTTGAAAAGAAGCCTGCCAAAAGCGGACAGCCGGTGAGAGCCAGAGTTCCGATCGCAAACGTGGCGAATGTCTTCGGCATGCTCTTTCTGAGTCCGCCCATTTTCCAAATATTTTGCTCGTGGTGTAGCGCATGGATGATTGCCCCAGAGCCTAGAAAAAGTAGGGCTTTAAAGAAAGCGTGGGTGAATAAATGGAACATGGCCGACCCCCAGGCACCGACTCCGACGCCGGTGACCATGAGTCCGAGTTGAGAGAGCGTGGAATAGGCTAGCACTCGCTTGATGTCATCCTGTTGCGTGGCCATGAGTGCCGCAACCACAGCAGTGCTGACGCCGATGATCGCGATGACTGAGAGGGCTGCCGGCGATGGCTCGAGAATGAAGGATATTCGTGCCAGCATATAGACGCCAGCTGCCACCATGGTCGCGGCGTGGATGAGCGCAGAAACGGGTGTTGGGCCTTCCATGGCATCCGGCAACCAAACGTGCAGAGGAAGCTGAGCGGATTTGCCTACGGCGCCGCAGAACAAACAGAGTCCCGCGAGCGCCAGCAGGGTTGGGCTGCTTGCAAGCTTGGAGAGACCCGCTTGTATGCCATCGAAAGTCACGGATCCAGTCGCAGACCAAACAAGGAGGATCCCGGTCATGAATCCAAAGTCGCCAATGCGGTTTGTGAGAAAAGCCTTGTTCGCGGCATCAGCAGCCGAGTTCTTTGTGAACCAGTGGCCAATTAATAGAAAACTGCTTACACCGACGAGTTCCCAGAAGATAAACATCATTGCCAGATTGTCGGCGAGCACGATGCCCAGCATTGAAAACATGAATAGAGAGAGCGACCCAAAGAAGCGTGACTTGCCTGCGTCGTCCGCCATGTAAACTGTCGAGTAAACGTGAACCAGCGCGCCGATTCCGGTCACCACGAGAAGCATCACTTTCGCAAGTGCGTCGACCTTAAGTCCGATGTTGAGCTGGAGAGCGGGCCCGAGGTCAATCCAAGTTAGTTGTGAGGCGAGGCTCTCGGGCTGTTTTCCAAATGCCGCGAGTGTTGCTAAGAGAGATATGAATACGGCGCCGAGAGAGATAAGAACGCTCAGGGGCTTGGAACGATGCGCAAACAAAAGAATGACAGCCGCGCTGCAAAGCGGGCTCAATAAGATAAGCCAAGGTAAGAATTGGTCCATGAATGATTGGCAGTTTAGAACCGAAGGGAGCGGATGTCCTCCACATGGGTTGTCTGACGTGCGCGATAGAGGGCGACGATAATTGCTAGACCGACGGCAACCTCCGCCGCAGCGACCGTGATGATGAAGAAAACGAGCACTTGTGCGTTGTAATTCGGGAGACCGTCTGAGCCCACGTGGAAACGGGAAAAACCGACGAGGGAAAGGTTTGATGCATTTAGCATCAACTCCAGACACATGAAGATTGTGATGATGTTTCTGCGTAGCAACACACCCGCGAAGCCGATCGAGAAGAGCAGGCCGCTAGCTAGGAGATAATGGTTGAGAGTCAGTGGGTTCACAGGTGAGGAGAGAGGGGTTTATTTGAGTTCGCGGCGTGAGAGCACGATGACGCCGATCGTCGCGACTAAGACCAAGACACCAACAACCTGAAAAGGAAGGGTGAAGTCCGTGAAGAGGGCATTTCCAACAGAGCGAACATCCTCGATGCGGGCAGCGCCCAGAGCAGGGAAAGGCTTTGATCCGGCTTTGAAAGATTCCAGGACCCGCAGGAATTGTGACACGAAGCCGACCGTTACCAGCACGCCTCCGGCGAGGGCTCCCTTGTTGAAATGCCTGCGGTTTTCGGCCTTCAGATCGAGAAGCATGATGATGAACAGAAAGAGAACCATCACGGCGCCGGCGTATACGAGGACTTGGATCACGCCAATGAAGAACGCATCCAGACCCACAAATAACGCGGCGAGGCAGAGGAAGGATCCAACCAAACTCAAGGCGCTAGCCACCGGATTGCGGTTAATCACCACAGAAGCCCCGAAGGAGAGCATCAATATTGTTAGTGTCCAAAAAAGAATGGGAGACATGAGGTGAGCCTTATTTGTCAGGATTCCATTTGTGAACCAAGCCGTGCATCACACCGCCGAGTTCATAGAGTTTGGCTTTATTGTGGACCATCTCAGCTCGATTTTCGCCCGTGATTGCGTAGTCTTTCCGAAGGTAGATGGCTTGTTCAGGGCAAACCTCCTCGCAGAGCCCGCAGTAGATGCAGCGGGTCATATCGATCAAAAATTCCTTTGGAGCTTTTTCGACTTTGGCGAATTTGCTTTCAGCGGTGAGTTCGCCTGGGGTGATGGTGATTGCCCTCGGCGGGCAAATGAACTCGCACAGTTGACATGAAACACAGCGTTCGCGCTCGTGATCATCTTTAACCAAAGTTGGCGCGCCCCGGTAGTACTCGGGCAGATGCGAGTCCCACTTTTCTTCCGGGTACTGCATGATGATTTTGGTCTCGCCAGCGAGCATCTTTTTCAGGTGCTTCAAGGTGATGAGCAGCCCCGCGATGATGTTGGGAATGTAGAGCTTTTCCCAGAAGGTTAGATTCGGCCGACGGACGGTGTATGCCATAGTCTTTTGGGTTCTAGAGTGAGGAGCAGCCAGTGGTGTGTGAAAAGTGCACTTGTGGCTTTTTAATTTGTGGCGGCGAGGATTCCGGCGGTGATGAAAATATTCACCAAGGCGATTTCAAAGAGGTACAGCCAGCCCAGTTTCATCAACTGGTCAAAGCGGAATCGAGGGAGAGTCCAGCGTACCCAGATGAAGAAAATCAGGATACACGCGACCTTTGCGAAAAAGGTCGTGATGTGAATCAGACCGAGAATTGCGCCGGACAATGTCATCGATGATTCAAGATCGTTCATCGGAAGAAGCGGCAGATGCCAACCCCCGAGGAACAGCACTACGATCAGGGACGATCCGGCGATCATCGCTGCGTATTCTCCGAGGAAAAATAACGCAAATTTCATCGCTGAATATTCGGTGTGGTAGCCCGCCACGAGTTCGGTTTCTGATTCTGGAAGATCGAACGGAAGCCGATTGGTTTCCGCGAACATCGAGATTGTGAAAACGACGAACGAAATCATCAGCGGGATCCAGAGTAGAATTTCGCGCGTGGTGAGTTTGCCATCGGTGAATGGCAGTAGGAGCCATCCGTTGTTTATCTGGTAAAGAATTGCATCGGAGAGATTGAGATTGCCGATGATTAGCAAGACTGGGACGGCGCTTAGTCCAAGTGAGAGCTCATAGCTGATCATCTGGGAAGACGCACGGATGCCGCCAAGGAAAGGGTATTTCGAGTTGGAAGCCCACCCTGCGATGACAATGCCGTAGACGCCGATGGATGCGATTGCAAACACGTAGAGAATGCCTACGTTGACGTCCGCAATGACCATCTTGTGACCGAACATAAAATTGCCGAACGGAATCACCGCGAGGGTGGAAAGCGCTGGAACCATTGCCAGCACCGGGGCGAGCCAGAAGTAGAAATGGTTCACATGGCCCGGAGTGAATTCTTCCTTGAGCATGAACTTCATGGCATCAGCCACTGGTTGTCCAAGGCCTCCGAGGAACAATTGCAGATCTTTTTGAAATCCTAGGAGCGATGTCGGGAATCCCGTGCGGTTGGGGCCGAGGCGGTCTTGGATGAGCGCGCTAACGCGCCTCTCCGCGTAGACGGTGTAGGACACCAGGGGCAGCACCACGAGAAACACGAGGAACAGTGTTTTCGCAACGGAAGCCGCCATCAGTTCCAGCGGAAGTGTCGAGAAGAAGTCCATGAATCGTCCGGTGGTTCGTTTTAAATGTTGGCGGTTGAGGAGACCGTTGAAATTTGATTGGCTTCCAGCTGCAGTCCAAGGTCTCCTATTTTGCTGAGATTCAATCCCGCGAAAATTTGGTTGTCTTGAGCCATGGCGCGGAAAACATCTTCGATCGAGTGGAGGGACAACTCGGCCCCGGACGCTGAGGCAAGATCGTTAAGAATCTCCCAATCATCTCTTGCTTCGCCAGGGGCATCCACCGCCTTGTTCAAGCGTTGCAGCCGTCCCTTGATATTCACCATGGAGCCGCGCTTCTCAGCCCATCCGGAGCCGGGCAAAAGAACGGTCGCGGCGGTTGTGGTCGCGTTCGGGAGAAGATCGATGACAACCAGCGACTGGAGGTTTGAAAGATCCGCGGCTGATACGCCGCATTTGGTGAGGTCTTCGCCAATACTAAGGACCCCCTTGATCGATCCGTTGCGGATCCCGTCAGCGATTTTCGAGAGCTGTTTGCCGGGTTCGCTGCCGGTCAGTCCCAAGATTTGAGCGCCGGAGGTGTTTGGATTGCGATCTGCGGGGATCAGGATGCCGTCCGGTTCGCCGGTGCGGGGGAGCACGTCCCAGAGTGTGATGCCTAGTGACTTTGAGAGGTTTTTAGCGAGATAGAGCTCCTCGTTTGTAAGCCTCGCGGAAACAATCATTGCCAAGTTTTCCGAAGCTTTAAGAGAGGTCACTGCTTGGGTGAGCGCTTCTGACCAGGAGGATCGTTTTCCGGAAATCCTGGGAAACGTGAGGCGCGCCTCGTCGTGGAGGTATTTGAAATTCAGCCGGTGCGAATCGGGAATCCAATTGGAATTGACCTCGTTATTTTCTCTTGGAGTGATGCGATAGACTCGGCCTTCGCGGCTGCCGATGGTGATGTTGCAGCCCAAGCCGTCGTTCACATCGATTGTTTTGGTCTCTTTGAGAAACCACACCCTCATTTTGAATCTGAAGTCCGTTGAGGTGAGCGCTCCCACGGGGCAGATATCGACTGTGTTGAGTGAGTAGTTGCTTTCGAGAGTTTTGTCCGGATGACAAGCAATCGTCGAAAAGCCGCCGCGGTCCACAAAGCCCAAAACGTCGTCTTGTGCGACCTCTTTCATGAAGCGGATGCAACGGGAGCAAAGCACGCAGCGCTCAGCGTCGAGCGTGACTCTGGGCCCCAGTTCAACGTTCTTTGGTTTTTTGACTTTCCGCTCAAGGAAACGGGAGTTGGACTGTCCGTATTCGACGGAAAACTCCTGTAGTCTGCATTCCCCGGCCTGATCGCAGATCGGGCAATCCAGAGGATGATTAATGAGCAGAAATTCCATGACGCCTTTGCGGCACTCCTGAACCATCGGCGAATCGGTTCGAACCGCCATCCCCTCCGCGACGTCCTGTGCGCAGGAGATTTGAGGGCGCGGGATCCAAGCGATTTCCGGATGGCCGTCACTGGCCATAATTGGCTTGCGGTCTGGGCCGAGTTTGGGCATGCCCATCTCGACCATGCACATCCGGCAGTTTCCAGGGGCGGACAGCTTTGGATGATAGCAGTAGCGAGGGATGAATTTGCCAGCTTGAGAGCAAGCCTCGATGACCCGCGTGCCCTTGGGAAATTGGAGCCACACGCCATCAATCTGTACATTTAGCAAAGGAACTTCGGTGCTCATCACGTGAAGGGGTTATCGGGTGGCGGCAGGTGCCATGATTTCGTGTCCGTTGCCGCGCGGTGCGTCGATCGCGTGGATCGAATCGTTTTGAATGAGCTCCTCCGTGGTGTACTCGGGAGGCATTGGGGGTGGGAGCGGCTTCGACGCTTTTGCTGCGAATTCGTCGCGGAACTTGGCCACGAAACTCTGAGTAGGCCACGAACACGCTTCGCCGAACGCGCAGATGGTTTTTCCCGCAATGTTGTCAGCGACGGATTTGAGGGTATCTGGATCCTTCTCAACTCCGCCACCAGCGACGATGCGGTCAGTGATCTTTTTCATCCACTGCGCGCCTTCGCGGCACGGAGTGCACTGGCCGCAGGATTCGTGCGCATAGAATTCGTTAATGTTGTTGAGGATCTCAACCATGTTTCTGGTGTCGTCCATGACGATGACGCCACCGGACCCGGCCATCGAGCCTGCGGCCGCAAGAGTGTCGAAATCCATCACCAGATCCTCGAGCGCTAATTCCTTATCTTTAATTTTGTATGTCTCGCCCGCTTTGAGGACTTTTGCGGAACTTCCGCCCGGTATGACTGCCTTGAGTTTGCGTCCCGGCTTAAGTCCACCGCAAACTTCATTGATGAGCTCGCCGAGAGTAAGCGAGCCAACGGCCACTTCGTAGTAACCTGGTTTTTGCACGTCGCCGGATACGCAAAGAATGCGAGTGCCCGTGTTGTTGGGGCGACCGATTTTCGCGTACTCTTCCCCGCCCATCGCGATGATGTGCTTCACGTGGCAGAGCGTTTCCACGTTGTTCACGATTGTTGGGCATTGGTAGAGACCAAGAACTGCCGGGAAATATGGGGGCTTAATACGTGGGTAAGCGCGTTTGCCTTCCAGCGACTCGATTAAACCAGTCTCTTCGCCGCATATGTAAGCGCCTGCTCCACGATGCACGTAGATTTCCAAGTCGAATCCCGAACCTAGGATGTTTTTTCCTAGGAATCCTGCCTTCTTTGCCTCCGCCAGAGCTTTCTCTAGAATTTGAGCGCCCTCGGGAAATTCCCCGCGGATGTAAAGGTAGGCGAGGTTCGCTCCCACAGCAAAGCACGAGATGATCATGCCCTCGATGAGTTGGTGCGGGTCCTGATGGATGATGTAGCGGTCCTTGAAAGTACCCGGTTCTGACTCATCCGCGTTGCAGATCAGATACGTTGGCTTCGGACCACCGCGTTTGATGAAGCTCCACTTCATTCCGCATGGAAAGCCCGCGCCGCCGCGCCCTCTGAGTCCGCTTTTTTTAACTGCCTCGACGATGTCCTCAGGCTTCATGAGGATCGCCTTCTTAAGCTCCCCATAACCGCCGTCCTTGAGATAACAATCCAAGTCGTTTTTCCAGTCGCTACGGTCAATGTTTTTGAAAATCAGGCGGTGCTCCCTGGGGTGTGGTGACTGGGAGCGGATTTTGGTGGCGCTCGACTCAGTGGTTTTCCACAGAGCGGCGGCGTCCTCGAGTTTGATGTTCTCGGCGAACGAATCGTTCACCAAAGCCACTGGGGCGGAGCCACAGGAAGCGAGACATTCCACGAATTCGATTGAATGTTTGCCGTCCGCACTGACGGCGATTGGATTTCCATGACCGGCGTTGTGGACGGCGTGCCCGATGATTTTCGATGGCGAATTTGAGTTGCCCTGATCGCCATGGGCTCCGCCAAAGAAGTCCTCCTTCCAAGCATCGATGTCGATGCCGGCAGACTTGGCGAGTTCGTCCCGGAGTTTGTAG
>JBILLC010000156.1:0-5583 GCA_044376275.1 Chthoniobacteraceae bacterium
AAGGCGCCATCAGCACCGGAGGCCTTGAAACACCGGGCAAACGGTTGTGCGCAAGATTAAGCCGCTCCTGGACAAGTTGTCGGGCCTTAAAAATGTCTGTGCCATCATCAAAAATCATCACCACTGATGACAAACCCAGCACTGACTTGGATCGAAGCGTTTTGAGAAATGGGAGACCATTTAGCGAGCTTTCCAGCGGAATAGTCACCAACATGTCGACCTCCTCAGTTGACAATCCAGGTGCCTCTGTCTGCACCTCCACGAGCGGCGGCGCAAACTCAGGAAACACATCAAGCGGTGCGCGCCGCGCGGCATTGATTCCTGTCACAAGGATCACGACCGCCAACGAAACCACCAGCACGCGCATGTTCAGCGCCCAAGATACAATGGATTTCAGCATGCGCGCTTCAGTTTACTTGCCAGTCATAAACTCCGTGCCAAAGAGTTCAGTGCTGCCATCCGTTACGACCATCGAGCCTTCTGGCAATTTTCCTTCGAGAACCGCATCGCCCGCTAGAACGCGCGAAACTTGAACACGCCGACGCGTGTAAGTGTGCTCCCTCGTCCGCAAGTACACCCACTGTCCACCGTAAATATCATGCAGGACAGATTTAAACGGAATCACCAGACACTCAATTGTACCCCTGAGCGTAGGCACATCGACAGCGACGCGTTCGCCCGCCCTGAGCAGCGACTGAGCCGGCAATTCATAGTACCAATCTATGGTTTGCATCAGCCCATTGGCAGTTAGAGGACCTGGCACTGGCTTGCCGAACTGGGCTGCCCCGCTTCCAAATGAACGAACACTGACCTCCGCCTTCGAGTCAAGCAGAGGGGCCTCCCCACTGTAAATGCCTACACGCACCCATGCCCTCCTGGGTCCACCCCGTCCACCCTGCCCGACCGGTGCCCCGAGCAAATCACGCTGCAAACGCGCAGTCGCCATCGTCGACTCAGCCAGCGCAAGCGCAGTCTTCGCTTCGTCCACGCCGCGCACGCTGCCAGCCTCCGCACTCAGCATCTTCTGGGCACGCTCCACTGCAATGGCCGCGGCATCAATCTGCAACTGCGCTTGCTGCAACCGACCGTCGGCAACCGCCTGAAGATCTGCCAGCCTCAGAAGTTCATCCAAAGATCCGCCAAGAAATGGCGCCACCACCTTCCCATCGACGACCAGTGGCGTTACCACCTCACCAGAGAATGTACGGATCTCGGCGACCGCTCTTTTTTTGACAGCAACAGTCTTCAGCCTTAGGTTTTCCTCGGCCGCCGCTGTGAGCGTTATCACGACCAGATCTGACTCCCGCGTAAGCAAGGCGGGCGCAACAGCAGCCGATTCCGCCGCATGAACGCTGCCCATGAACATCAGCATTAAGAAAAAAGGTTTCATTGAAAGAATTACCTGAGCGGCGCTTGGATTGCATCTTCGAGCGTGCCCGCAGCGGTTTGAGCCTCAACGAGCGCGGCCTGAAGAGCAAGGTTCGCCGTACTCGCCTCAATCTGGCGACGGGTGACCTCCAGCGCAGAAACTGCACCTGCATTCACCATGCTCCTCGTCGCCTGCAAAGCTCGCGCCGCCTCCTTCGCCAAGTGCCCCGCCGTGGTAGCCTTCGCGCGGGCCGCAACGTAAGCCGCTTTTGCCACATTAAGCTCGCCCTCGATCGCGGCCTGCTGCGCGAGAAAACGCCTTTCCGCCGTATAACGCCGCGCCTCAGCCTCGGCGATCGGCCCCCGGTTGCGATTAAACGGCACCGGCAAACTAAACCCAAGCTGCCAGCGGTTCTGCCCTGAATTGTAATCATACCCAGGGCCCAGGTTGACGTCTGGGTATTGCTTGGCGACTTCCAACCTTAATGCACCCTCTGCCGCTGCGTATTCTGCCAAAAGCGCGAGTAAGTCCACCCGCTGCGTCAGGGCAACTCGATCGCACTGCTTCGGTTCTGGCAACCGCTCAAAGTTTGAATAATCGATCTGCAATCCTTCAATCGCTTTAGACGGCACACCGATGGCAGCCGCTACACGATGCTTGGCACTTGCCGCAACCCGCAGAGCGTCTTCAAGCGAAAGTCGCGTTCGATTCAACATCAGCCGCGCTTGTGTCAGTTCAAATGGAGAAACCTCACCCGCCTGCAGCTGCGCCGTTAATTTGATAATGGCTTCCTCGTGTAGGTGCTGTTCCACCTCAAGCAGACTGCTGTTTTGAAGGCCGGCATGCAAATCTAACAAAGCAGCCCGGACTCTGGACCGCGCTGCCCACGCCCGCGCGAAAACCCTCAATTCTGCAGCCTCAGCCGCTGCATTCGCTTGGTCGACGCGCTTGTCCCGCTTGCCCGCCGTTTCTATTGGCAATTGCAAATTTCCACCAAAAAACCATGGCGTGAAAGCCGGCGCCCGAGAACTCGCAAACTGCGGCGAAAAGGTAAACACGGGATTCGGACGCATCCGTGCAGATTGCAGACGTGCAGCGACTTCTTCGGCCTCCGCCATCGCGAGCGCAACGTCTGGATGAAAGTACACCGCAACAAGCGAAAGCTTATCAACGTTCCATGGGATGTCTAAGGCACTCTGCTCGGCGAGAAACTGTCTTAGTCCATCATCACTCAGGGATCTTTTTTCAAACTCGGCACACGAACGCCCCGCAGAAAGCGGCCGCGGCTTGAACTGAACACAAGCACTCAGCAACAGCAACAAACCTAAAAGGTTGGGGGTAAGACACTTCATTCGACTGGCCTAGCAATGGGACATGCAACTTAATCACCCCCACGGATGCCTGCACAACAGAATGTTTTGTACCACGGCACCTAAGTAAGAGCTTTGCAATTACTCTACGGTGGCCGGAAGACCACTTGAAAGAATTCCGCAGCGTTCGAATCGCAAGGCTAGCAAAGAATCGAACCAGCTAGGTCGAGATAATACGCAGCATCACAGCGTGCAACCATGTGCTGTGGATGATAGCGGCGAAACCCCCTTTTTTCGTAAAGCGACACTGCTTCCCGCAAGACGGAAGCCGTCTCCAGTACGATCCGCTCAAAACCTAATTCCAGCGCCCTTCGGATTGCATGCTCCAATAGAATTCGCCCCAATCCCCTGCCCCGCTCCCCACGGACGAGATACATCTTCCGGAGTTCGCACACCCGCGAGTCCACTCGATAAAGCGCCACCGTCCCTACCATCCGACCGTGGCGGTCGGTTAGAACGT
Source organism: Chthoniobacteraceae bacterium (assembly GCA_044376275.1). Classification (GTDB taxonomy): domain Bacteria; phylum Verrucomicrobiota; class Verrucomicrobiia; order Chthoniobacterales; family Chthoniobacteraceae; genus Chth-196. The sequence goes on from JBILLC010000156.1 coordinate 3,200, forward strand.
CAAACATCCCACCCGAACCCGAAAAATTCGCTTCGATATCGGAAAGGTCCGCGTCTGTGTTTTCGGGGTCCGCTCGGAGCCCGTATTCCTCCAGCACTCCGAAAACAAGCGAGCGCACAGCGGCACTATCTGCCAAGGTCGCGGCTCGAATTTGGTGCATCATACGCATACGTAGGGGTGAAATATCGACAACGAAACGCCAATTCTAGCAATACTTCGCCGCGGCCCCACGAAGCCCCCCGTCGAAGAGCGAATTGAGCCTTCATTCAACGAACACACTCGTCTTGGGGTCGAGTCGTACCAGATCCAAACCCGTATCCCAAATATTCCTGCACCATACTCCTCCGCTTGTGATTTTTATCAGCTCTTTAAAGCAAAAAGTGTCGAGACTGAGGAGACTACACACAACTACGATGACTGATGGTGGAGCAGCAACATCCTCATTGGGCCTACTTCATTCATCCCTTCTTAAACGATTCTCAAACATCCTCAAAAAATCCGCGAACCTTTTCGAAGGCCAGAGAGGGCATGAGCATTACAACTTGTTTTGCTGAGCAAAAATGGCCGCCGGAGATTTTCAATCCCTACTACCCTGCCAATCACACCCTCTTAAAATCACGGACAGACTCTTCAATAGCCAATCAGCACAGCGGCTGCTTCCCTCTCTCATGAGCGTTCTGTGATATATATTCATTCATGCTCAACATCCGCTACCCAGAAGACCTCCCCATTTCCATACGGCGGAAGGAGATCATCCACTCGATCCGCAACAATCAGGTTGTCGTGATTTCGGGAGAAACCGGCTCAGGAAAGACCACGCAGCTTCCAAAAATGTGCCTCGATGCCGGCCTTGCTACGCGGGGCAAGATCGGTTGCACACAGCCTCGGCGGGTTGCGGCGCTAAGCATCTCGCGGCGTGTTGCTGAAGAACTTGGAGTCACATGGGGGCTAGAAGTGGGATGCAAAATGCGTTTCAACGACGATACCGTCCCGGAAACTCGCATCAAGTTCATGACGGACGGAATTTTGCTCGCCGAAATTCAGTCTGACCCGCTACTGCGCGATTACTCAGCATTGATCATCGATGAAGCCCACGAGCGGTCACTCAACATTGATTTCCTGCTGGGATACCTCAAAGGGCTATTGAAGCGACGACCCGAACTCAAGCTAGTAATCACCTCGGCCACTATCGACACCGATGCGTTTTCCAAAGCGTTTAATGACGCACCCATCATCGAGGTCTCAGGACGGCTCTGGGGCGTTGAGATCCGATATCAGCCGCCCGCGAGTTTGTCAGAACCCTCGTGCACCGATGGCGACACCGTCACGCATATCGAGGCTGCGTTGGCGGCGGTCGAAAATGCCCTGCTTGAATCTCACGATGGAGATGTGTTGGTTTTCATGCCAACCGAGCGGGATATTCGAGAGACCCGTGAACTCATGGAGGAGCGGCTCGGTCGGGGCACCGAAGTGCTCGGTTTGTACGGACGAATGCCCGCTGCTGATCAGCAGCGCATCTTTGCACCCGGGCCCCGACGAAGAGTGATCATCGCCACCAACGTTGCTGAAACCTCGCTAACACTACCCAGAATCCGCTACGTCGTTGATTCAGGCCTATCCCGCATGAGCAGATACAACCCGCGCACGCGGACCAAGCGGCTGCCGATTGAACACATCTCACAAAGCAGCGCCAACCAGCGCGCTGGCAGAGCTGGTCGCGTTGCGGAGGGAATCGCAATTCGCTTGTATAGCCACGAGGATTTTGCGAATCGACCTCGCTTCACCCAGCCCGAGATCCAAAGGGCAAACCTTGCCGAGGTAATTTTGAGAATGAAGGCATTCGGCCTCGGTGAGATCGAAACTTTTCCATTTATTGATCCGCCACAACAGGCAGCCATCCGCGCAGGATACCGTTTGCTGCACGAACTTGGTGCCATTACCGAGCTCAATGTGCTTACTCAGCTTGGCAAGGATTTGGCCCGACTACCGGTGGACCCGACTTTAGGGCGGATGCTCCTGCAGGCGCTGAGGGAGCGAGTGCTTCCTGAAATGCTGGTCGTGGCGTCCGGACTTAGTATTCCGGACCCACGAGAACGTCCCGAGGAGCAAAAGGAGGCTGCACAGGAGGCGCACCAAAGATTCGCATTCCAGAATTCGGATTTCATGAGCCTGCTCCAAATCTGGAGCGCATGTCCTGAGGCAGAGGGACGCGGCAGCGCCGGTGCACTTCGTAAATTTTGCAAATCCCACTTCCTTTCCTTCAGCCGTATGAGGGAGTGGCGCGACATCCACCGGCAGTTGTCTGAAGTGTTTGCAAAAGATTTGTTAGTATACAAGTCACACGAACAGCCGCCACCAGTGTCAGAGGCGAACGCTGATCTCTG
>JBILLC010000303.1:0-3794 GCA_044376275.1 Chthoniobacteraceae bacterium
AATCACCGTTCGAGCGCTTGAAACGCCGCTGCATTCACGTATCGCTGCGGGGCGCTCCGATCCAAACCAGCGCAGAAATTCGTGCAACCGTACGAGTGGTTCCGATGCTGAAATGAACGAACGTTTGACCCATCTGAGAGGCATTCACCGTTCAATTCTAAGCGGCCTGCTCGGTCATATTGCGCAGCGCGATGGACGCAATCAGTACAGGGCTTCCGGTAATCGCTTGGTGACGCTTTTCCCCGGCTCCACACTCTATGCAAGAGTCAGTCAGCGAAACAAGCAACGCACTCCCACTGACCAAGAAACGGGCGCCGAGAAAAAGCTAAACCAGCCGGAGTGGATTGTGGCTGCGGAGATTGTTGAAACCTCCCAGTTGTTCGCGAGGACAGTTGCGAAAATTGATCCGGAATGGATAGCGGAGTTGGGAGCGCACCTTTGTGAAAAACGTTATCACGAGCCGTTCTGGAGCCGTAAGGCGTCCCGAGTGCTTTGCATCGAGCGAATTTTGCTTCAGGGCTTGTTGATCTCCAAACGCCATGCGGATTATGGAAAGCTCAACCCTGCGCATGCCACAGAGCTTTTCATTCGCGGCGCGCTTGTAGCGGAGGAGGCACACATTCCCATGCCTTTCTTCCTCGAAAACCGCAGAACGCGTGATCGCGTGGAGACTGCCCTCACACGCGTCAGACACCATCAAGCGAAGGATCTAGATGAGGCTATGTACCGGTTTTATGCGGCTCGGCTCGAAAACGTTTCGTCGATACACGATTTGCATCGCCTGTGCTCGTCCAAAAAACACTCCTCGCACGACTATCTGTACATTACTGAAAAGGCACTCGTTGGAGACACAGATACAACCTTCGATAGCACTCAATTCCCTGACAAGGTGGCGCTGGGTACAAGCGTGCTACCATTGAACTACGAGTTTTCTCCCGGCGAAGACACCGATGGAGTCACCGTTCAAGTTCCACTTCCAGTTGCCGCGCAGCTCACCTCGGGCCAGCTACAGTGGATGGTGCCGGGCTTGCGGCAACAACAGATCCAAACACTTTTGCGCGCGCTTCCGAAAGCGATCCGCAGGCAGCTCATGCCTTTGGATGTACGAGCCACCGAAATCGCGGACGAATTCGACCCAGGCCGCGGCGACTTCCAGACGGCACTCGCCGCATTTCTGACAAGAAAATACCGGATCGCAGTAAGTGCAGCGGACTGGCCAGAGGACTGCCTGCCGAATCACCTTCGACCGCGAGTCGAGGTAATAGACAAATCCAAGCGTCCAATCGTTGCGGGCCGTGATCTGCTATCGATTCATAAACAGGTCCAGAAGCATGACCACCGCTCCAACGCATGGCTCAGTGCGGCGTCTACATTTGAGCGCGAGGGACTCACGGCATGGACGATCGGGGACATCCCAGAGTCAATATTTGTTGAGGAGATTGCCGGAGAGCCGCTTCATGCTTTTCCGGGGCTTCAGCCAAGTGGCGAATCAGTGAATCTGCGCCTCTTTCGCAATTTGTCCGATGCCCGAAAACACACAGGCGATGGAATTCGCAAACTGGTGGAGCTCGCGATTGGGCGAGATCTGATCGGGATCCGCAAGGAGCTGCAGCAAATCGGCAAGTCGCTTGCCTCACCTGCCACAAAGCAGTCGCAGCTGCGAGGCCGCGACAGCTTTGAAAACTTAGGCTCGCAGCTGCAGATCAAACATGACCCCCACACTGTGGATCTGGAAACGTTCATCAACCTCGCGATCGAGCGTCTGATGGATCATGCGTTTAAATGGGACTCATCCACTCCCTTGGAGAAAGATCGATTTGAAAAGTTCGTGGAATTCGGACGGCGCGCGCTGCCCGGGATTTGCTATCAGATGGGCGAATACTGCCGCCAGATTGTCGCAGTCCGGGAGACGGTATTGAAGAGTCCGAAGCGCTTCACTGGCATGGAAGCGGAAGTCGAACGCATCGCGCCGAAAGACTTGCTGGCATACGCGACGTTTGACAGGCTCCGGCATATTCCACGTTACCTGAAAGCCGTGCTCGTTCGAGCTGAGCGCGCGGTACTGAACCCAAAAAAGGATGCTGAGAAAGAAGCCCAGCTCGCGCCGTTCGTTCAGTGGCAAAAATACGTCCCAGAGTCGGACCACCCTAGGTTTCGCTGGCTGTTAGAGGAGTTGCGCGTTTCAATTTTTGCGCAGGAGCTTGGAACCGCGGAGAGCGTTTCAGTCACCAAGCTGAAAGCTATGTGTCAGTTTACATCGGCACCAAAACGCGAATGAGCGACGCCGGTTTATTTCTCAGACACCTTTCCAGCCAAAGGTCCGGACGCGGATCCTTCCATCTCTGCCATGGTTTGCTGGGCTGCACGCAGAATCCTTCTTTCCCAAACATACCGGCGCAGCAGAACCTTCAAAGTCGCCGTCAGAGGCACCGCGAGAATGGTTCCAAGCAGACCACCAATCAGCAAACTCCACATGAAAAGAGACATGATCACCGTAAGCGGATGCAAACCAACACGGCTCGCCACTACCTTCGGCGTGATGAAAAAACTGTCTATTTTCTGAACCACGACAAAGATTCCTGTCACAACCACAGGAAACAGCCAGCCCGGCTCGGCAGGTATGAAAGTACCGGTTCCCTCCTGCACCGTCGCGATGATCACCGCCGGAATCCAGCACACCAATATTCCTAGATAAGGAATGAGACCAAACACGCAAAGCACAAGTCCGATGAGAAGGCCGAAGTCGAGCCCGACAATTACAAGCCCCAAAGCCGTCGCGGTGCCATTGATGACGCTGACCAAAAGCTGTCCTCTAAAGAACGCAATAATGTATCCGTTGATTTCGGTGAGTGACGAAACAACTTCATCTTTAAACTGAGAGGCTCTCAGCGGGAGATAATCCTGCCAGGATTCCGAAATGTTCCGAGCATCGATGAGAAAGTAGAACAGGTAGATTGGAATGATGATGAGTGAGAGCAGAAAGCCGAAGACGCTCAAAAAGCCGCCCACACTGCTGCGGATCATTCGAATCGAGTTGTTCACCAGCGCGGTAAGGGAGCTCTTCAGCCAGTCGCCCTTGAGTATTTTTTGGACATCGATCAACTCCTCCAGGCTGTTCCCGTTTTTGGCAGCCTTCGAAGCCTCGGCGCCATCTGGTTTTTCTGGAGAATCTTTCACGGGCTCGGCCCGCTTGATATCCGGGGCATCATCCGGCGAATCGTCGAGAGTGGGCAGCACATCAAAGCCATACTTTTGGCGGAGCGATCTCCCGAGCTCAATGACACGGGAACGCGTCGTACGAGTGTAGTCGTCGACACGGTGAATCAGATTCACGGTTTGATGTGAAATCGCAGGCACAAACCAGATCGCGCCCCACAACAGCAAAGCCGAGACTAACGCAAAGACCATCAATACTGACGGCCTGCGTGGAATCCCCCAAGCCACCATTTTCGAGACCACTGGATCAAGCAAATAGGCAAGGACACCAGCCACGGCGAATGGAATCAAAATAGGCTGCAGAAAACTGATCACCTGAGCCGCCGTCCAAATCAGTCCTACGGCGATCCCACCGATTGTCGCAAGCGCAAGGGCGGTGAGCGCGCTCCACATCGTTCTGCGCTGCCAAAGGGTGGGATAATCAGTGGGATTCATATTCAGACGCCGCAAACCCCGGTCCGCAGCGTGGAAAGACTGCCATCCAATCATGACTTTTCCAAGCCGCGAAATACCAACCTGCAAAAGCCTAGACTGCCATTTAAACGCAGGGATATCAAAAGACCTGGCCCCTCACCGCA
>JBILLC010000037.1:0-9374 GCA_044376275.1 Chthoniobacteraceae bacterium
GCGATTGCTCAAAGAGAGCCCCGCTTGAGGCCGTCGCGGATTTTTTGTTCAAGCAGTTCATCGAAAGGTGTTACCGATTGAGTAAGACCCGGTTGCATCTACTACCCATGTGCGACCGGAGGGCGCAGGTTCCAAAATTTGCGGTGGCCGCAATCGACGCCACCTGGAGTAGTCCCCGTAAACGCTCTTCAGGAGCGAGGGATATGTCAGGGGCGTGATTTTCCGGCACAGGCATCCGCACAAGCCTCGGACATCGGCAAGCGGCCCGCTCGTTTGCCGCCACAGCCTCTGGAGGCAGAGCTTGCGCGCGCTCTTGGTTCATCCAGAATTGCCCCATCCCCTGAACATGCTCATCCACGCACCCGTTGTCCTGCCAATTTCCGCCGCACCGATCCCCGGCGGGGCGGTCAGGGTGATTGACGACCGGATCGCCGAGGTGGGCGCCCAGTCGGATTTGATCGCCGCCCCGGGTGAGGAAATCCTCCGGCTGGACGACCAAATCCTGCTGCCGGGACTCATTAACGCCCATTGTCACCTGGATTATTCCTGCCTGCGCGACGCTATTGCGCGCCCGAAAAGTTTCTCGGCTTGGATCAAAAAACTCAACTCCATTAAGCGGCAGCTCTCCGACGCCGATGTGCTGGAGTCGATTGCGCGGGGAACGGAAGAGGCGCAGATGTTCGGCACCACCAGCGTCTGCAGCATGGCGGCGTTTCCCGAGTTGATGAGCCGCGTTCCAGCGTCTCCGATCCGGATCTGGTGGTTTTATGAGATGATCGACATCAAACACCGGGTGACCTCGGAGGAACTGGTCGCGGGCGCCCTTGCATTTTTCGATCAGAAGCTCGATCCGCTCTGCTCGTTCGGCCTCAATCCTCACGCCCCCTACACGGCATCGCTGCTGCTGTACCGGATGGCGCGCACCTGCGCCGCCGCCAACAACATGCTGCTGACAACCCACGTGGCTGAGTCGGCTGGCGAATCCGAAATGTTCGGGCAGGCGCAGGGTGATTTGTTTGAATTCCTGAGCGAACTTGAGCGTCCGATGCATGACTGCGGGCATGACACGCCATTCGGGTGGCTCTGGCGCAACGGCGCAATCAACGGCGACTGGATTCTGGCTCATATGAACGAGCTTGAGTCCTCAGATTTTGCGCTTTTGGAAAGTCTTCCCTCCGACGCAAAGCCGCATGTAGTGCATTGCCCGGGAAGTCATGCGTATTTCGGCCACAGGCCGTTCGCATTTTCGCGCCTGAAACACATCGGCGTGAACGTTTGCATCGGGACTGACAGCCTTGCGAGCACCAACACTCTCAGCCTGCTGGAGGAGCTTCGCCGGTTCTCAAACATTGAGGCTTCGTTACCTGCGGAAGAGCTTTTGGAAATGGTCACTCTCGCGCCAGCCAGGGCGCTTCAGAAACAAGACAAACTCGGGTGTATCCAGCCCGGAGCCTTGGCAGACATGATCGCCGTGCCCGGAAGCGGTTCCCCGGGCGAGGCCGCTGCCGAAGTGATCAACCACAGGGGGCCCGTCACTTGGATGATGGTTAATGGCCGCGCCAAAGCCTCGATTCCAACCAAGCACCGCGAGGGTTGAGCCGGCGACCGCCCGGCTTGCAGCGACACTCTAACGTTGCAAAGCGACGCGCATCCGACTCAAAAGGGAGGCATGAGCCGCGTCTCCTCCACTTTGGTTTATCAAATCGTCGCAATCGGCATCTGCCTCAATGTCGTCTTAAATTCCGCCGTGCGCGCACAGGCTTTGCCCGCCAAGGGCGAGGTGCTCGAATTTCAACTGGAAGGCGGTAAAATATTTCCGGGGACCACGAGAAAATATTGGATTTACATTCCGGCCGCATACGAGCCGTCCAAGCCTGCTTGTTTGTACGTCCATCAGGACAATGTTGCCAACAACGCTCCAGCGGTGTTCGACGAACTCATTGCGAAGAAACAAATGCCCGTCACCATCGGCGTTTTCGTGCAACCGGGCCGCTCAAAGTCGCTGGTTGCCGGCGGCGCTGATCGGGTGAATCGTTCCTTCGAATACGATTCAATGAGCGCCGATTATGCGCGATTTCTCGAGACCGAGCTGCTGCCTGCGGTGGAGGCGCAGAAAAGCTCCGATGGCCGGCGAATCGTCCTTTCAAAAAATCCCGACGACCGCGCCATCGGCGGACACAGCTCTGGAGCTATCGCTGCGTTCAACGCTGCCTTCCAAAGGCCGGACCTCTTTCATCGCGTCTTTTCCGGCATCGGCAGTTTCACCGACATCCGAGGTGGCGACCACCTGCAATCCTTGGTTCGAAAGATGGAGCCCCGTCCGTTGCGGGTTTTCGTGCAGGACGGTGCGCAGGATTTAAACAATTCATACGGTGACTGGTGGATGGCCAATCAGACGCTCGAGCGAGCATTGCAATTCTCCGGGTACGAGGTCGCGCACTCCTGGGGTGAGGGCGGGCACAACGGAAAGGAAATCGCGGTGATTTTCCCGGACGCAATCCGTTACCTTTGGGAAGGCTGGCCCAAGCCGGTGTCGACCAGTGAGGGGCCGGAAGCGTTCCGCAGGCTTCTGATTCCCGGCAAAGGCTGGGAGCTCGTCAGCGAAGGATACAAATTTTTAGAAGGTCCGGCGGTAGATTCGAGGGGCGCGCTTTTCTTTAACGATGTCGGCAACAGCAAGACTTACCGGCTCGACACCGGGAAGTCTGACGCGACGCCCGAGACCTTTATTGAAGAATCAGGGAAAGGCGATGGCCAAGCCTTCGGACCGGATGGTCGCCTTTACGCAGTCGCAGGTGGTGAACAAAAAATTGTCGCCTACAAAACCGATGGTTCGATGGATGTGATCGCAGATGGATTCCGCGGAAACGATCTGGTGGTGCGCCATGACGGTGTGGTGTACGTGACCGAACCCGGGTGGGATGGGAAAACTCCGAGCAGAATCTGGATGATCAAGCCGGATGCATCCAAGCAAGTGGTTGACTCGGGCCTCAAGTTTTCAAACGGAATCGCGCTCTCGGCCGACCAATCGTTGCTTTACGTTGCGGACAGCCGCAGCCACTGGCTTTACAGCTACCAGATCAAGCCGGACGGGACTCTTGCGAACAAACAGCGTTTTTTCCGGCTGGAAGTGCCTGACTCAGCGGATGACGCGGGGGCGGATGGAATCGAGGTCTCTGCTGACGGCCGTGTGTTTGTGGCAACGCGCATGGGCGTGCAAGTCTGCGACCCGGCTGGGCGCGTGCAGTGCATCGTTCCCACGCCGAATGGGAAAGTCGCGAATCTGGCCCTCGGCGGCCCCAGCTTGGACACCTTGTACGCATTGTGCGGTGACAAGCTTTACAAGCGCAAAATCCAGGCGAAGGCGGCGCTTTCCTTCCTGGCCCCCGTGAGCACCAAGCAAAACGGCGGATAACCCATGTCGGCGCCACTCCCCTGCCTGACTATCGCCGGGCCAACGGCCTCGGGCAAATCTGACCTTGCCATCGAGATCGCCGAACAAATCCACGGGGAAATCATCGGTGCGGATGCCTTTCAAATTTATGAAGGCATCCCGATCCTGACGGCGCAGGTACCCAAAAACGAACGGCGCGAGATTCCGCATCATCTGGTTGGAGAGATCAATCCGGCCACAGAGCACGACGTTGCGTCTTACCTCAAACTGGCAAGGGATAAAATTGCAGCCGTGCGTGCGGCGGGACGCATTCCGATTTTGGTTGGAGGCACTGGCTTTTACATTCGCGCAGTGCTTCAGGGCTTGTCGGAGGGCCTGCCCGCAGCGAATCCCGCACTCAGAGCTAGGCTCGAAACGGAGGAGTTGGATCAGCTTGTTTCGAAGCTGATTCAAATGGATCCGGCGGCAGAAAAAGCGATCGATCTGCGCAACCCGCGCAGAGTCATCAGAGCACTTGAAGTGTGTCTACTGACGGGACGTCCCTTCACCAGTTTTCGCGCCTCCGAAAAAACACCGATCCAGCATGTCGGAATTTGGATTGCGCGGCCGAGGATGGAATTGAATGAACGAATCGCGCTCAGAACCGAACAGATACTCAGGCAGGGAGCAATCGAGGAGGTGGATTCTCTGAACGGCATGGTGGGAAAGACGGCCATCCAAGCGATCGGGTTCCGTGAAATTGAAGATCATCTCAAAGGGAACATTTCACGCGATGATCTTACCGATCGCATCAAAAAGAAGACCCGCGATTACGCGAAGCGTCAGGAAACATGGTTCCGGAAAGAGCCCTGCCTCCTCGCTACAAGTATGACGATGGCAAAGTCTGCGGCGCTCGAGATTGCCGAAGACCTGCTAAAAACCGGGAGATGAACCGCGACGATAACCGGGCAGCACTTCAACCCGGCAAAACCGCGGCAGCAACCAACCAACTTCAGTCATTGACGCTGGAAGTCGGCTACTGCAGGTACAATCCGTTGATCTGGCTCGGCGAAAGCACGTTGAGCTGACTGGTTGAGAAGGCCTGCGTGCGACCTCCAAAAACCTGGAACTGCGCGCTCGCAAGCGCTCCGAGTTGAGTGGGTGTGACTGCCGAAAGCTGCTTGTCTGTGAGAGCGTCCATCTGTGAAGATGCGAGAGACCGGAATGCTGTTGTTGTCAAAGACCGAATCCCGTTGGTTGAAAGCGCCACGACAAACAGCGTGTCCAGATTGCTGATTTGATCCGAAGTGAACCTTTGAATGTCCTGCATCTCAAACGCACCGACCTGCGCGAAAGACAGCGCATTGAGCTGGGCGGTGATCAATAACGGGATCTGAACGGTTGAAAGCGCAACAATTTGAGCAGTGCTCAGCAGCCCGATCCTGCTCGCAGCCAAACCCCGCAATTGAACTGACGTCAGGACAACGACATCTCTGGTCTCAATTGCCGCAAGTTGCTCCGACAATGCATTGAGTTGGCCCGTTGTCAGAACTCGAATCTGACCCGACGTGAGAGCTGCAATCTGCGAGAAATGGAGGCCTCTTATCTGGCCTGTCAACAAAGCCTGGACTTGGGACGTTCTCAGAGCGGACAGTGTGGATGAGTTGATTGCAGGAAGATCAACAGCTTCAAGCTTGGTCACCTGGGACTCGTTCCACGCGCGCAACTGTCCGGAGCTCAACACCCCAACCTGCTGACCGACCATGGCCTCAAGCTGAATCACGCCGAATGCAGAGATTTGCGCCGTTCTTAGTGCCGCAATCTGCGATGACCGCAAGCTCTGCACCTGATCCGCCAGGAGAGCACCAATCTGCACCCGCCCAAAGCTCCTGGGCAGCATTGCTCCCAGCGCTGCAATCTGCGATGTCGCCAACAACTGGACTTGCCCAGGGAGCAGAGCACCAATCTGAGCCGACCTCAGAGCCATCAAACTGGAAGTCTTCAGCGAAGGAATATCATCCGCGTCCAGTGCGACTACCTGAGACTCATTCCATGCCAACAATTGCGCAGAACTCAGCGCTCCGACCTGCCCATAATCGAGGGCTCCAATTTGCGTCGTGCCAAGCCCCCGAACCTGCGCCATTCCCAACGCTGCAATCTGGGATCCCCTCAGAATCCATATCTGCGCCGTTGTGAAAGCGCGGATCTGCGCAGACCCGAAAGCGCCCAACTGGGCGTCCGCTAATTTGGTCGTGCCGGACGGGTCGAGCGCCTTGACCTGCGTTGCAGACAGCGCCCTGATCTGCGCCGCAGCGAGCGCTCCCAGTTGATCCCCTTGAAGAGCATTGATCTGCGTTGATCCAAGTAAACTAAGCGTGGACGGACGAATCGCCGGGATATCCACGGGATCCAAGGATGCGAACTTGTTCGCATTCCACTCTGCCAACTGGGCAGTGGTAAGCACCGCGATCTGCGCGCCATAAAGTGCGCTGACTTGCCCCGGTTGAAACGCGCGCAACAGCGCCGGCGACCATCCCCTTACCTGCGCAGTCGAGTATGCGGTGAGGAGCGAGTCCTTCGCGTTCGAACTAATCGCCAACAATTCTTCGGTGGTCAAAGGTCGCGCTCGTTGCGCTCTCCACTCCGCGACGAACTCGGGGTGCGTGAGACTGAGCATCGCTTCGAAAGTTGTCTGCGCTCTCGAAGCAACCCCCAGCGGACTCGTCGCCAAAATCAGGCCGACGTGCTCTTTACCGATAAAACTTAGCTGCCCTGAAGAAAGACTTGCGAGGTCCGTCGCCTTAAACTGGACGAGCGTCTCAGGGCTTAACGAAACAAAATCGAAAGGGCTAAGGGAACTCACCTGAGACGGACTCAAAGCGCGAATTTGGGGAATATCGAGCTTCCTCAGCAATCCATTATCGCTGAGATAACCGATGTCGACAGCGTTGATCGCCCTGATGCCGCGTGTGCCCAACGCTGTCCATTGAACAGACGACATCATGTCCATCTGGCTGGGGGTGAGCGCCGCCACCTGCGCCGACGACATCGCCCGGAGCAACCGCGTGGAGATATCGAGTTCAGGTTCGAACGTTGGTTCTACCGACGTTTCGTCAGGTTCAAATGATGGTAATTTAACATCAATCAGTGAGTTAATTTGCTTGGTTGTGAGGAACTGCATCTGAGCAGACCCCAACCCATCGAGAATGCGCCCGAAACTCAATTCGTCTGATCCCGCCAGACTGGCTGGCGGAAGCAGCGCGGCAACTTGGTTTTTGGAAAGCCGCCGCAGGAAATTAGACGCGGGCAAATCTAGCGAATCTGAGTACAGCCCCTGGGGAGGCAGCACACCAACCTGCTGAGTGCCAAGCGCTGCAATGGCTGAGGATGAAAGCGCGTCCAGCTGTCCCGCCTCAAACGCCGACATCACAGGCAATGTCAGAAATTTAACCCGATCGGCCCTCAGTGCTGAAACTTGAACGGTACCCATCGACCTCAATTCCGCCGTGGTCAAAGCTACAATCTGACTGGATGTCAGAGACGCGATTTGCAGCGAGGATAGGGAGGCAATCGAACTCATAACTTTAATTTAGTAAACTCGGCTTTGATACAAATTGATACAAAGTCTGACGGTTCTCAACGCTCTCAATTACTCAACAATAAACATTCCACAACGGTATGGAGGCGCGACATGGACGTCACACTGTTCGGATAGTTTTTGCACACGGAGATCATTAGCGAGATTACCTGAAGTTACAGTGAAGCAGCTCCTCGAGACAACGCCAGCAAAACTCAAAAGGTTATTCTCACAAAAAACTGCCGTCGAGTTACATGTCACCGATTTGCCGACAACATGTTTTAAAATAATCACGGAAACGTTTCATTTTTTGCGAACAGCCAGCCAGCTGCACGCAGGCATTCAAGGTCTTTTTCGGGGCGCAGGCTCAGTGTGCTCGCCACCGCGCCAGCAGAGCCACTCTGCAGCCGTCATTCCTTGCGACCCCTGCAAAATATTGCATCCCCTTGCGATGTAATATCGCTGAGTTTCACGGTGAAACCTCTGTATCCAACTTTTGAAGCGGCCCCGCGCCCATAAACTCAAGCCTCCCAGCGAACAGGACCGATCTTGAACTCCGACCTCACGGCCTCCGACTCCATCCGGTCTTGTATGCCAAACGTGCGGGAACGCGGGATTTCCCAAGTTTTTCCTCCCTGCCCGTCCAAGGCGTAGCCAGTCGCTCAATCCACATGTATGATCCAGCCGAATGCCCATCCAGCTCGTCTCATTGCGGATCCGTAATCTAGCCCTTGTCGAGGACTTGACCTGGTCGCTTGCGCCCGGCTTCACCGCAATCACGGGTGAAACGGGCTCAGGCAAGTCCATGATTGTAGGCGGCTTAAAACTGTTGATCGGAGAGAGGGCCGACCGGACCCTCATCCGCACGGGGGCGGACTCCTGCACGGTCGAGGCGATTTTCGAGGCGGTCCCAGCAGAGGAACTCAACCGGATCCTGAGCGAAATCGGAGTGGAACCATGCGAGGAAGGTCAATTGCTCTTAAAGCGCGTCGTGACGGCGGCTGGAACCAACCGCCAGTTTGTGAATGGAAGTCCAGCCACCCTCGCCTCCCTCCAAAGTCTCAGCAAGGGACTGGTGGACCTTCACGGACCACACGACCACCAGTCACTGCTTCACCCTGAATTACAACGCTCGCTTTTAGACGCGTTCAGCGGGGCTGATGGAATGCTCGTCGAGTATAAAACGATTTTCTCTAACAAAAACGCGCTTCAAAAAGAGCTCGATGAATTGTGCGGAGACGAGGCCGCATTCGAGCGTGAATGCGCGCTCCTCACCCATCAAAGCGCCGAGATCGAAGCCGCCCAATTGCGCACGAGCGAGGAGGAACAGCTGCATGCGCATTATGCAGTTGCGTCTCAGTCCCGGCGTCTACTGGAACTGTCCTCGCAGGCGCTGGCGCGCCTTTCGGAATCGGAGGATTCGGTAGTCACAAGAGTGAGCGAACTGGCGCGGCCGATCCGCGAACTTGAACGCATCGACCCGAGCTGCGCAGATATCAGCGCCGCCCATGTTCGAGCAATCACCGAACTTGAGGAACTCTCATCCTCTCTGCAGCGTTACGCAGACTCACTCGACACTGATCCCTCACATTTGAGGGAACTTGAGGACCGTTTGAATTCGCTGGAGTCCCTGAAGCGAAAATACGGCGCGACCATCGAAGAGGTGATCGCTTTTGGCAAAAATGCGGCGCAACGCCTTTCGAAGTTAAACTCGCGCGCTGGGGAAAGATCCCGGATTCAGTCCGAGCTCAAAAAAAACGGGGAAGCGCTTTTCAAACTCGGGGAAAAATTATCTGCGCTGCGAGCAAAATACGCGCCTCTGCTCGCAAACCAGGTGGTTGCCGAACTGCACGGACTTGGGTTCAAGAAGGCCGAGTTCGACATCCAGCTCACCCCCACCCCAAAACCCAACGCGAGCGGGCTGGACAACGTTGAGTTTTTATTTGCACCGAATCTAGGAGAGCCACTCAAGCCGCTTCAGTCTATCGCATCCAGCGGGGAGATCTCTCGAGTGATGCTTGCACTCAAGTCGGCGCTCTCGGAGCAGGACAAGGTTCCGCTCTTAGTCTTCGACGAAATAGACGCCAACGTGGGCGGGGAAATCGCACACGCTGTGGGTGAGAAAATGCGCGCGCTTGGAAAGCGGCGGCAGGTTTTGTGCATCTCTCACCTGCCCCAAGTTGCCTCAAAAGCCGACACCCACTTTGTAGTCGCGAAGGAAGAGCAACACGGCCGCACGATTTCAACACTCGAACAAGTGCAAGACCAGGCGCGTCAACTTGAAATCGCCCGCATGCTCGGCGGCAAAACATCGTCTGCCCTTGCGCTGGCTGAAACTCTCCTTCAATCCTGATCGCGGATTCTAAATTGCGCTCAGAATTCGCGACCCATTCATTCGCCGCTCAAAAAGTTCGACTCTCCCCC
>JBILLC010000038.1:0-9348 GCA_044376275.1 Chthoniobacteraceae bacterium
GGGAGCGGCGCTCGCAATTCTGAAGCACCCGATGTTTGCCTTGATCCCGCTACTGATGGGGTTGGGGCTGTTGGTCGCGGGATTGAGCGGCGCTTGCGGGCTTGCGATTTTGATGGCGAAGTTGCCGTGGAACAGGCGAGTTGGGGAAGCCGGCGTGGCATCGTGCGGGATCGAGGCGGGAGGGGGGAAATGAGCAGGGCGCGTCGCATTCTTGTGGTGGGCGGGGTTGCGGGCGGCGCGTCCGCTGCGGCGAAGGCGCGGCGGGTCAGCGAGGAGGCGGAGATTCATGTGTTTGAGCGGGGGCCGTATATTTCATTCGCAAACTGTGGCTTGCCGTATCACATCGCTGGGGAAATCAAGGACCGAGGGCAGCTTGTGGTGATGACTCCCGAGCGGTTTGCCTCCCGCTCCAATATTTTTGCACACACCGGACACGAGGTGCTTTCGATTGAGCGTCAGCGCAAGACCATTCGCGTCAAGGCACCCGATGGCAGCGAGCGCGACGAGCCTTACGATAAGCTCATCCTGAGTCAGGGGGCGCGTCCGTTCGTCCCAGACATTCCGGGCGTGTCACTGCCTCATGTTTTTACGCTGCGCGACATTCCAGACATGGACAGGATCATTGCGGCGATCGAGGGTGGGATGCCTCGGAATGCAGTGGTGATTGGCGGGGGGTTTATTGGATTGGAAATGGCGGAGGCATTTTTGCATCGGGGCATGCACGTGACGGTGGTGGAGAAAAACCCTCAGATTCTCCCGATCCTGGACCGTGACATGGCGATGCATCTGCAGCAGGCGGTTGGTTCGGAGCGGTTGAATTTCCGATTCAACGTAAAAGTGTCGGAGTTTGTCCCGGGCCGTGTCCGGTTTGAGGATGGAACCGAATTGGGTTCGGATTTGGTGCTCTTGAGCGCCGGAGTGCGTGCCGAAGTCGAGCTGGCGCGTGCGGCGGGACTCGAGCTCGGGCCGACGGGGGGCGTGCGCACCAACGGGCGGATGGAGACATCGGATCCGGATATTTACGCGGTGGGGGATGCGGCTGAAACCATCCACGCCATCACGGGGGCTCGCACGCGAATCGCGCTTGCCGGCCCCGCCAACCGGCAGGGGCGTGTGGCGGGTGCGAACGCCGCAGGGGCGCATTTGAACTACCCCGGTGCCCCGGGCACATCGATTGTGAGGCTGTTGCACATGACAGTGGGATACACGGGCCTGAGTTCAAAGCAGGCGGCGGCGGCCGGGTTCACTTGTTTTACCAGCCTCACGAGGGACTACAGTCATGCGCACTATTATCCGGGGGCGAAAATGATGCTCATCAAGCTCATCGCCGAGGAGGGGACGGGACGTATTCTGGGTGCGCAAGCCATCGGCGAGACGGGTGTGGATAAACGCATCGACGTGCTCGCGACCGCCATCACTGCGAAGATGTCCGTGTTTGACCTCGAGTCGCTGGATCTTGCCTACTCGCCTCCATTCGGGTCCGCGAATGATCCGGTAAACGTTGCAGGATATGTGGCTGCCCATATCGCGCGCGGGGATATCGCTACGGTTGCACCGGAGTCGTGGCGTCCCACCGGCGAGATGCTCCTGGATGTGAGGGATGCGGATGAAGTGGCTGCATCTGGGCGCCTCGCCGGTGCCGCGCACATTCCGTTGGGTGAACTGCGGGGGAGAGCGCGGGAGCTCCCGCGGGATCGGGTGATTGTGACTTACTGTCAGAAGGGGCAGCGCGGTTACTTTGCGGCGTGCACGCTGCAGGGGCTTGGGTTTGAAAATACCCGCAATCTCAGAGGTGGCTTCTTGCAGGCGCGGCTGAACGGGTTCGCGATTGAGTCGTGATACGGACGGTGCGCGCAGTTGCATGGGTGCTGATCAGGCGAGTATTTGCAGTCAGTAAAAATCCGCCATTTTTTCATTTGAAATGATGTCAACTCGCGAGAGGGCGACAAAAAACGACCGCCCACCCGGGAAGCGGGCGAGCGGTCGTGTGTTGGTTGATCTTTAGTTGCCGGTTTGTGTCGCAGTGTCGCCGCTGCGCCCGGTCAGTGTTTTGCGTTGCGTCGGGTTACGATTCCAAAAACGAGCACACGTATTCGCAGATGCCCTTCGCAACACTGATCGTAAATCCGCTGTTGGCCGCCACGTCAAAGTGGCTGCCGCTTGGGATTGAGAGCGTTTCTGTGGTGCCATCAAGCACCACCTTGCATTCCCCGGCGATGATCTCCATGCGCTCAGCGGCGCCGGTCCCGAAGTGGTATTCGCCGGCGTAAATCAGCCCCGCGGTTTTCTTGGACCCATCGGCGAATCGGATCGTGTGGGAAACCACGCGGCCATCGAAGTAGATGTTTGCCTTGGCATCCACAGTGACATTGGAGAAGGAGGGTGTGCTCATAAAAGATGGCTTTGTTCCATGCGGTTTCGCAGCGGCTACTTTTTGATCTCCAGCAGTTCGATGTCAAAAACCAGCATGCCGCCCGGACGCCCGCCGCCTGGGTTTTCGCCATAGGCAAGTCCTGCTGGAATCCAGAAACGGCGCTTTTCACCTTTGACCATGATTTGCACTCCCTCCGTCCAGCCTTTGATGACTTGGTTCAAGCCAAAGCTGCTCGGTTCGCCGCGCGTCACAGAGCTGTCGAAAAGTTTCCCATCGGTGGTCCAGCCGGAGTAGTGAACGGTCACGGTATCGGTGGCCTTCGGGTGCGCGTCTCCGGAGCCCTTGCTGATGACTTTAGAAACGAGTCCTGAGGCGGTTTTCTCGCCATCTGCGGGAGCGGCGGCGACATCGGCGGGGGCTGCAGGCGGGGGCACGCCTTCTTTGAATGAAACCAACTCGACCTCGACAACAAGCCCGCTTGCGGGCGCGCCGGGAGGCGGGTTGGGGCCGAAAGCCACGCTGGCAGGGATCCATACGATTTTCTTCTCCCCATCCACCATGGTCTGGATCGCTTCCGGCAAGCCGCCGATGCGCAGTTTATCCAACGGAATGTTTGCCGGTCCGCCCTGTTGCTCGGTGCTCTCGAGCAGCCTGCCGTCCCCGCCCCATAAAGTAAGGTTTACCCGGACCGTGTCTGCAGACTTTGGCGACTTTGTTCCAGCACCTTTCTTGACCGTTTTGAGCGATGCGCCGGATGCTGATTTTTCGGCGTCCGCAGGCGCCTGCAGTTCCGGCGGCTTTGGTGCTTTCTTAATCGAGATGAGTTCAATGTCGAATACCAGCAAGCCGCCGGGGCGTCCGCCGCCGGGATTTTCGCCATATGCAAGGTCGGCCGGGATCCAGAAGCGGCGTTTTTCACCTTCGACCATCAACTGGACGCCTTCGGTCCAACCCTTGATAACCCCCCCGAGCGGGAAACTTGCGGGCTCTCCGCGTTTGACCGAGCTATCGAACATTTTGCCATCCGTGGTCCAACCCGAATAGTGAACGGTCACCGTGTCGGCGGCGGAGGGATGCTCCGACCCGTTGCCTTTGGAGAGAATTTTGGACGCGAGGCCTGAGGGGGTTTTGATGGCGTCTGCGGGAGCGGCTTTAACGTCGGAAGGTGTTTCGGGCATGTTGTTTTGGGCTAGTGACAGGCGTGCGGGGCAAATGAGCATTGCGCCGATTGCGAGTAGGAAGGGGAGATGTTTTTTCATGGGGAAAACTTTTGTGGATTGCGGCACAGACTTTGGATCAGATCATAACCCGCAGCGAGGGCGCGCGAGGTTCCGCGAGTCGCTCTGGGTTGACAACCATAAATTTGAGAATCACCGATTGTCGCATTGCCATCTGAACCGGATGGGCAAAATACCGCAGAGGACCGGTCAATTGCGGGGAAATTGCCTGTCGCAAGTCCCGTAGGAGCTTTCGAGGTAGGTTGAATTCAGTGCTTTATGCGCTGACATCGCTGCTGGATTTTTCTAAGCTCGGCGTTATGCCAGCGACCAAACAGCGTGTGAGTTCTTCTAAAGTGCTTAGTAAAAACGTCCACCTCCGCCGCTGGGTGGACAAGATGGTGGCGCTCTGCAAGCCGGACCGCGTGCATTGGGTGGACGGATCCAAAGGGGAGTACGACCGCTTGTGCGATCAGATGGTCGAGGCCGGCACATTCATCCGGCTCAATCAAAAGACCTGGCCCGGATGTTTTTATGCCAAGTCCGATCCGGACGATGTCGCGCGAGTCGAGGAACGCACGTTTATTTGCAGCAACTCGAAGGACGCGGCGGGTCCCACCAACAACTGGGTGAATCCATTTGAGATGAAGGCCAAGCTGCGCCAGCTCTTCAGCGGTTGCATGCGAGGTCGCACGATGTACGTGCTCGCTTTCAGTATGGGGCCGCTGGATTCACCAATGGCTCAGTTCGGCGTCCAGTTGACCGACTCCCCGTACGTCGTCGTAAACATGCGAATCATGGCGCGCATTGGCAAAAAGGTTTTCGAGCGCATTGATGCAGGCGGCAAGCGGGTGGTTCCCTGCATGCATTCGGTAGGCGCGCCCTTGAAAAACGGACAGCGCGATGTGCCGTGGCCATGTAACAAGGAAAAGTACATCGTTCATTTTCCCGAAACCCGGGAAATCTGGAGCTATGGCTCGGGCTACGGAGGCAACGCACTTCTAGGCAAAAAGTGTTTCGCCCTCAGGATCGCATCCGCAATCGCGCGTGACGAAGGCTGGATGGCTGAGCACATGCTCATCCTCGGCGTCGAGGATCCGAAGGGTGAGAAAACGTACATCGCCGCTGCGTTTCCGAGCGCTTGCGGGAAGACGAATTTCTCAATGCTTATTCCGCCAAAGCATTTCACTGACAAAGGCTGGAAGGTCTGGACGGTTGGCGATGATATTGCGTGGATCCAGCCCGGCCCAGATGGAAGGCTGCGCGCGATCAATCCCGAGGCGGGCTTTTTCGGGGTCGCGCCCGGAACCGGGCACAAGACCAATCCCAGCGCCATGGCGGCGCTGCGTAAAAACACCATCTTCACCAACGTGGCGTTGACTCCCGATGGCGGCGTCTGGTGGGAGGGAATGACCGAGGATCCTCCGTCAAAGTGCACCGACTGGCAGGGCAACCAGTGGACGCCAGACATTGCCCTTCAGAAGGGTGTTCGCGCAGCCCATCCGAATTCGCGGTTCACAGCCCCGGCCGCCCAGTGCCCGACCATGGACCCGGCTTGGGATGGCAAGGACGGCGTGCCAATCAGTGCGATTGTATTCGGCGGGCGCCGCGGCACCACCATCCCGCTGGTTTATCAGGCGTTCAACTGGAGCGGAGGGGTTTACGCGGGGGCCACAATGGGCAGCGAAATGACGGCGGCCGCCGCGGGGGAGATTGGTCGAGTGAGGCGCGATCCGATGGCGATGTTGCCTTTTTGCGGATACAATATGGGGGAGTACTTCCGCCATTGGATCAGCATGCAGAGGTCCTTGACAGAGACGCCCAGGATATTCAGTGTGAACTGGTTCCGAAAAGATGCCGAGGGCCGCTTTATGTGGCCCGGATTCGGGGAAAACATGCGGGTGCTCAAATGGATTGTAGATCGCTCCAACGGGCGGGGGCGCTCGGTGGAAACCCCCATCGGATGGGTGCCGCACTATTCCGACATCGACTGGGCGGGACTGGATTTTCCCCGGGAAAAGTTCGAGGAGTTGCAGCGCTTTGACCGCGCGGCGTGGCGCCAGGAGCTTATTTCGCAGGAAGAACTGTTCCTGGATTTGAGAAGCCACCTCCCGAGGGAGCTGATTTACGAGCGTGAACTGCTGATTTGCAGGATGTAAGCGGCACTGGATAGGCTTCGCTTCAGTACCCAATTGCTGCGTGGAGATTCACGGCAAAAAAACAACCCCCATCCAATAAAGGATGGGGGTTGTTCGGCAAACTTACGGTAGAGACTACTGCAACAGCTTGAGGGCAATCTGGCTGGCTGCATTGGCCTGAGCCAACATTGCTGCGCCGGACTGAACCAAGATGTTGGCACGTGCCAGACGGGTCGTTTCAGCAGCAACATCCACATCGTAAATGCGGCTGTTAGCGGCTTCCACGTTCACCTTCTGGGTGGAGAGGGAGTCTAAAGCGAACTGCAGGCGGCTGGACTCAGCGCCATTCGTCGCCATCATCGTTGCGAGCTTCTGGATCGCTGCGGACGCTACGCTGGCGTTAGCGCCAGTCACTTTGCTGAGGTCGGACACGTCGGTCGGAGCAGCAGTGAACACGTCTGCGAGAGCTCCCTGCGTGATCGTCATGTTCTGGCCACCGTCTTCAGACAAGTAAACGGTCAATGAAGAACTGGTTGCGGCAAACAAACTGATTCCGTTGAACCTGTCAGCAGTCAACTTCTTGAGTTCCAAGAAGAGGTTGTCGTACTCGGTGGAGTAGTTGCTGATGTCTTCCGAGCTCTTGGTCACGTCGCTGGCCAGAGTGCCCAGTTCAGACATCCGATCTAGAACCGAAGCGGCGCTCTTCAGGGAGCCGGATGCCGTCTGAAGGAAGGAAATCGCGTTTGAAACGTTTGCGGCTTGAGCGTCCGTCCGCTTGAGCGAAGCAGCAAGCTTCATGGACACTGCCAATCCACCTGCGTCATCGGACGGCGTGGAGATGCGTGACCCGCTGGACAAGCGAGCCAAGCTCTTTTGGAGCAGGTCGCTGGAGCGGGTGAGGTTCGAGGCTGAGTAGGAAGCCGATGTGTTGGTATTGATTGTGACTGCCATAATT
Organism: Chthoniobacteraceae bacterium; assembly: GCA_044376275.1. Classification (GTDB taxonomy): domain Bacteria; phylum Verrucomicrobiota; class Verrucomicrobiia; order Chthoniobacterales; family Chthoniobacteraceae; genus Chth-196. The sequence continues at coordinate 6,685 of JBILLC010000038.1, forward strand.
TTACGTTCTTGTAATGGTTTTCCCAGCGTCCGTGCTGGAACGACCCATGTTTCAGTTAGGGCTTCTGACTCATTACTGAGTATCTAATGTGTCGGCGGCCTAGGCGAATCCCTTAAGAAAAAATTTCAAAAAAGCGCGCGGGCCATAACCCCGTGAGTATATTGCGGCCTAATATCAGTGTGTAAAGGGGACATTTTTTGATCTTTAAGAAGAATTCTCCGGCGCACGAATCGACGCTGGGCACGGGTAGGATTTTCGGGATTAAGCAAAAGACTTCTAATGACGCGACTGTCTGTGGGTGCACTGGAAAGTCCTCTGGACCGTAGGGGTTTCTACGGGAAAACCGTGCGAACCGCAGCCTTTTAGCCTACTGGTTTGCCAGAGATGGAGACTGAGCCCCAAAGCTGTTCGTCAGATCAAACGGATGACGCCGCTGCGCGCCTGCGGGAGGCTGAGCGGCTCAGGCAGCATGGTAATCTCGTTCAAAGTCTTAAGGTTATCGATAAACTGTTGTCCGGCAGCGCCCTTTCTCCCTCAATTTCAAACGACGCCGGCTTGATTTTGCAGAAGCTGGGTGAATACGAGAGGGCTGAGGCGGCGTTTTTGCAGGCAATCAAAGACGAACCCGCTCCGGTCGCAGCCTTGGTCAACCTAGGGGCTCTTCGGCGCGCGCTGGGACGGACCGAGGAGGCTTTCGAAAACCTGATGCGGGCACTTGAGATAAACCCCGATTCCGCAGTGGGATGGAACAATCTAGGGATGCTGCTCCGCGACCTTCGCCGGCAACCGATGGCGATCAGCGCATTCAAGCGCTCCGTTTCTCTGGCGCCTGAGTGGGTGGTTCCCAGGCGTAATCTTGGGGTTGCCCTCAGCGAGGCTGGGGACACCTCTCAGGCATTGTTTGAGTTTCGCGCCGCGATTGAGCTTGCTCCGGGTGAACCTCAAACTTTCAGCAACTTCCTGCTCTGTCTGAACTACTTGGAGAACATCCGGGTTTCAGAGATTATTCAGGCGCACCGTGATTTCGGAGAGCGGTTTGCGGTCAAACAATCGCTTCCGTTTCCGAATTCGGTCCAGAGGCGAAAGGCGCTTCGGATTGGGTTTGTCTCCGGAGACCTGCGAGACCATTCTGTAAGCTGGTTTTTTGAACCCCTCCTCGAATCCCTCGCTGGCGGCGACCTTGAATGCATTTGCATCTCAACCGCCCCGGTTTCCGGGCCCGTGACGGACCGGCTGAAGCTCGCGGCCGCGGGTTGGATGGATATCTCCGCGCACAGCGACGAATCAGCAGAGCGCATGATTCGGGACGCCAAAATCGACGTGCTCATAGATCTCTCGGGTCATACCGCGGCCAATCGCCTGGCTTTGTTCGCCCGCCGTCCCGCCCCCGTCCAAATGAGTATGATTGGTTACTTGCAGACGACGGGTCTGCGCACCATGGACTATCGAATCTCGGATGCTTGGCTGGACCCCACTTCGGCGCAGAGGGAAGGGGAGAAAGACAATGGCGCCCCGGAGCAGCTGATTCGCCTCCGGAGCGGTGCATTCGGTTTTCGTCTGCCCGATGATGCCCCTCCGGTTGGCCCGTTGCCCGATCCGTCGGAGGTGGTGTTTGCGTCCCTGAACAACCTGACCAAGCTCCAACCCAAAGTCATTCACACTTGGGCCCGAATTTTAGCCGCCGTCGAGGACTCCAAGTTGCTGGTGTTAGGTGCCGACCCACAGAGGCTCCTCGCGGGTTTGGCGGAACACGGGGTCGCTCCGGAGCGGGTTGTGCATCAGCAGCGGATGCCGATGCCTGAGTTCTATCGGATGCTTTCGGGAGTTCACCTCGCTTTGGACACGTTTCCTTTCAATGGATTGACCGTGAATCTACTGGCGGCCTGGATGGGCGTGCCCACGATCACTCTTTGTGGCGAAACTCCGCACGGTCGGGCTGGATCCGCTGTCGCGCATCGAATTGGGCACCCTGAACTCGTTTCCGGATCACCGGAGGATTACGTCGAGAACGCGGTTCGATTGGCTCGCGATCCCGAGTCCCTTGGTGGAATGCGCTCCGGTTTGCGTGAGCGTCTTCGACTCGGTTTCGGGGATCACGCCACTCATGCAGCTGAGTTTCGAGAGGCCGTGCGGGGGGCGTGGGAGCGCTGGTGCGAGGCTCAAAGTTGAGGGTAAAGGCACGGTAATTGCTTTCATGCCCGTGATGTCTACTCTTTCGAATTCCGACCTTCAAACGGCCAGTGACCTGCTCGCAAGAGCCGAGTATCAGCAGGCGGCTGCTGTTCTCGCTTCCGTGTTTGAAAACGATCCCAACAACGCAACCGCATTGCGGATGCTGGGCGAGGCCATGCATCAACTCGGCCAGCACGAACAAGCACTGGCGCTGTTGGCGGATTCGATCTCAGCGGGCGGGGTCGACGTCGGAACTCTCTGCCGAATCTCTGAAATCCTCAAAGAACTTCAGCGTGACGAAGAGTCGGCGGATTTCATCATGCTCGCTGCTGAGAACTGTCCAAGCGACAAGAGCCTCCTAGGTCGCGCAGTCGGCGTTTTAACCCAGTTGGGACGCAACGATGACGCAATGGCGCTACTGGCTCAAAAAGCCTAGGATCTGCGGGCCCAGCTAGCGTCCTTAATCCCTGGGAGCGCGGAGCCCCAGCTCCG
>JBILLC010000064.1:0-7951 GCA_044376275.1 Chthoniobacteraceae bacterium
CACACAACGGTCCATCCAGACTGCTCGTCACAATCTCAACTCCCGCTTCCACCAATCGCCGCGCCAGCAGAAGCTGTTGTCCCCAGCGATTCCTGCCATACCGATCCCGCGTCTTTGGATCTTCCTTGCTCAAATCAAAAGCGTCACGAGCCCTTGGATTGGTAAGGAGACTCATGGCCTGTGTCTCAAACTGGTCCACGGCACCCAACTCCCCCGCCCGGTCAAATCCGCGCTCCATCCGATCCAAATTCCGACGCAACGCCACACGGTCACTTAGCCGGCGACTTTCGGAGGCATCGGACAAGCCCACATTCGGCACTTCAAAATTTGGCCGGTTCGGATCTTCCCCGACCATGAACTCAGCGTAACCGTCTCCAAGGTAAGTCGGACCGTGGTAGGTCGAATTAATCGGGTTGACCGCGATATAATTTGGAAGCGGGTTATCGCGCCCCCCTTCCTTCGACCTGAGATAGTGGGCAACCGACATCCAGTCTGGGTACTTCGGCTTGGGCTTGTCTCTCGTTTCGGGATCGCCCGAGAGCAACTGCACAGTACCCGCAGGGTGTCCGGGCGCCGTCTGATACATCGAGCGCAGGATCGTAAACTTATCTGCGATCTTCGCCTGCATCGGCATCAACTCCGTCAGGTGCGTGCCCGGAACTTTTGTGGGAATCGATTGAAATGGCCCGCGGTATTCGCTGCCAATTTCAGACTTTGGGTCGTATGAGTCGATATGCGAGAGGCCGCCCGGCAGAAACACCATGATGATAGCCGTTCTTTCCTTCTTGTTTTGAACCGGCGCTTGCGCACGCATGCGCAGCACGCCCGGCAGACTCAAACTCGCGAAGCCGGCCAAGCCCATTTGCATAAAACCGCGCCGCGGGATGGGGCCTGCGCATTCCCTTAAAAAATTAGAAGTACCCGAATCAGACATACGCTTAGCATCAAGGTTTAGGGTTTTGTTGTGTAGAAATTCTTGTGTTTGTTCGATTCGTTTTTCAGCGCCTCTCAAACGAAGCCAACTCTTTACCGTTGGTGCCATCCCACACGCGCAGGACACTGTCCTCTCCGCCACCCACGACCTGGACGGCTGAGGTGGCGCTCACCGCCGACTGCATAAACTCTGGTAGTTTTGTCATTGCTCTGACCAGCGTCCCCTCATCAGTCACGATACGGATTTGATTATCTCCAGCGGCCGTGAGCAATTCCTGAGTGTTTCCGATGTACTGGATCGACGTCACCTCCTTGGTCCACCCCTCGATTTTCTTTTTTCGTTCGCCGTGAATCATCTCCCAAACAAGAACCACTCCGTCTCCACCCGCCGTCGCCAGAACCCGCGAATCCCCGCGAAAGGCCACACCGAGCACGTGATGCGTGTGGCCCTCAAGAAGGTGCACCTGCTTGCCGGAGGCCACCTCCGTGACCTTCGCGAGCTTGTCTGAGGCGCCTGAAGCAAGCCACCGGCCGTCCGGTGAAAAATCCAAGCACAAAACCGCATCGCTATGCCGCTCCTTCCAATTCTGCAACAACCTGCCTGAGGACACCTCCCAAATACTGATGTCACCAGCCCTCGAGGGCTCGCCGCCACCGACGGCCAACGTTTGATTATCCGGGCTGAAACGAACCGCATTCACGCGATCCGCAAAAACCTCTCCCTTCTCGCCCCTAAGCGTCCGCGCCAGAACCCAGCCTGCTCGTGATCCGGACTCAAAAACTGCCCCGGATGAACCCACCGCGAAATCCCGCCCATCCGCCCGGTAACCCACGCGTCCATTTGGGATCGGCACCGCGGAAACCGCGGCGCCAACAGTCGCCAGACCCGTGGCAAGCGACCATTCGCGGACCCGTCCGTCGGAACCCAGCATCCCCACCCTTTGTCCATCGGGACTGAATGCGACACAAAGTGACCTGCATGGCTTTTCATAGGGCGACTTTTTCAAGGCCGCTAACTGATCAGCAGCTTTGAGCTGCGCCTCCTTGGATTCCTTCAACTTTGCGTTCATCTCAGAAAGCCCAAGGTCATTGGCTTCCTTTGATTTCCGAATCCGCGCAATCTCCGTTTTCGCATCAGAAACTTGGTGCTCCGCCGCTGTCACCGCAAAAACCGCCGTATTTTCAGCCTTGATCGCAGCCGCCAACTTATCCTGCGCATCTTTTTCCTGCTTTTTCAAAGCCGCGTCAGGCATTCCGTTCGGAGCCGCCTTCACGAGCGCCTCCACGCGCTCAATCTCCTTTTGCGCGGCTTCGCGGCTTTCCTTCGCCGGACCCACCGCCTTCTGTTTTTCGGGAATACTTTTTTCCGCGGATTGGATGGTCTGCTCGGCCTTCTTCGAAAGCTCGTCCAAAGCCTTGTTCTCGCTCTCCACCCGAGCGACCTCCTTCGTAAGGTATGCCACGTCCAGACCGTGCCGTCCTGATTCAAGCCCCGCCGCCTCGACCCGCTTGGCCGCATCCTTATCCAAACGAAGCTCACTGACCGGCTTCCCTGAGTCCACCTCCAGCACCTGCACCAACCCGTCTACACTCCCCGCGACAAACCTCTTTCCATCTCTTGAAAACGCCGCCGTCGCCACACCCGCCACGCTAAACTCCCGAACGATCTTGCCATCCGAAACGCTCCAGAGACGCACCTTGCCATCCTCGCCGCAACCAAGGATACGCCCGCCGGCCGCGTCCCAGCTCAAATCTGCGAGACCCGCGACAGCGTTCCACTCCACGATTTTGTTCCACTCCGGGGACCCCTGCGAAGGCCGTTTCCAAATCCGAACCACCTTCTCCGCGCCCACCACCACAACGCTCTGACTATCCGGGGACCAACGCCCAAGCCCGCCTTGCATGAAATCCTTGCCGTCTCCAGCCCCTAACCAAACGGAATCATTCAAACTCCAAACTCCACTCCCGCCGTTTTCCCATCCCACCCATACGCACGAGCCATCTGGCGACGGCTCCACCGCTTTGACTCCCGACATGACGCCGGGCCATCGACCCTTTTCTTTTCCCGATCCCGCTTCAATCCGCAACAAGTCGCCGACGGTATTTACTCCCAGGATCTCCCGAGATCCGTGCAGTCCCGCCGCAATCGTAAAACCCGCAGCGGGATCTGGGGACCAGCGCAAATCAGCAACGTCCTGTCTTCTCCAAAGCTTCACCTCTCGAAAGCCGGCACTCGCCATCCACTTTCCATCAGAACTGCAAGCGACCGATTGAATACTCGAACGATGAGCGGGCTGGCTACCCTCGCCAACCGAACCCAAAAAGTTTCGCGTCGCCAGATCGTACAGATGCAGCTCATTGGCCCGGCTGCACACCGCGGCACGCCCCTCGTCAAAGAGCGCCACCGAATAAATCGGACTCACGCTTTTGGGGATGTTTTTGAAAGCCACAGCCCTCGACTGCTGCACTGAATCCTTCGCCCCTTCATCGATCCACGTCTTCAGCAAATCAATCTGGGCCGCCGTCAAATCTACGGCACCTGACTTGTTGTTCTTTGGAGGCATCACTTCCTCCTCCAAATGCTGGGCAAATCGAACCAGCGGACTTTCAGCGCTTTTTCCGGGGAGCACTGCGGGGCCCGACTCGCCTCCTTTGCGCAGCAACGCGGGCGTCTCCATGTTTAGGCCCGCCTTCGTGGTGGTCTTGTTGTGACACACGACACAGTTCGCCCTCAAGAAAGGGTAGACATCACGGAAATAGTCCATCTGGGCACGGGCCGCGGGCGCTGTACTGATCCCCAGTGAAGCCACCAAAAGCAACCATCGATGCACGCGTGGGAACTTCATGACTTTTGGCGTCCTAGCTGATGCGCGCCAAAACTGACACCACCACACCCGTGGCGAGCCCGTTCAATCGCGCGCGAAACGTCACTGAATTGTTGAGCAACAAAAACTTCATCTTTTAGTGATTATAAGAAAACTCCTTGGCATTCATCAGCGCCCAAATCAGATCCTCCAGCGAATTGCGTTTCGCCTTCAACGGGTCCATCGGCTCACCCCGAGCATCGGTCAACGGCCGCTCCAAGTATTCCCCCGCGAATCGAACCTCCTCTGCAGAGGGAGGACGAGCGAATGCGGCTAAATATAGAACACGAATTTTCTCGGCGTCAGTCCCGCCAGCCTTCACGAGCCGCTCCGCCCTTCCATTTGCTCCTGAAAGCTTGGCCTTGATATCGGCCGAATTGAGCAGATGCAAACTCTGCGCGAGACTTGCGGAATCCACCCGCTCGCACTCGCAAACACTCAGCCCTTCCGGCCTTCCAAAAACTTTTAGTAACGCCGTCGTGCGGTTGTAGCTGTTGTCTGGAAGCGAGACTGCACGCGTGCCTGGCGGCAAATCGGGGAAGTTGGTCGGCGTTCCGGTCAATCCATCAATCGCATCGAGAAGAACCTCTGCTGGAAGCCGCCGCGGGTAGTAGCGGGAGAAGTTTTGCTGATCGATCCCGTTGTGCTCGTTGGGCACCGAACTGAGTTGGTAGGTTGTTGACTGGGTGATCGTCCGGATCAACTCCTTCAAATCATAGCCGCTTTTCACGAACTTCGAAGCGAGCGCATCAAGCAACTCAGGATTGGTGGGGGGATTGGTGTCCCGGATGTCGTCCTCGGGATCCACCAGTCCGCGGCGGAAAAAGTGCTTCCAGTAGCGATTCACCAACGCCTTTGCAAAAAAAGGATTGGTCTCCTCACGCATCCATTCAGCCAGCCGCATCCGAGGATCCTCATCCGGCGCAATCTCGAGCGGTCCCGCACCGAGACCCGCCGGCCGGACCTGCTGCCGCGTTTTCTTGTTTTCAGCCTGCGCGATTCCCCGCTTGTGAAAAATGGTTTCCTCCTCTGGGGTGCTCGAGAGCTTGCGGCCGATCTGACTGAAGAACGCCGCGAGACTGTAGTAGTCCTGCTGCCCCCAGCGCTCAAACGGATGATGGTGACATTGAGCGCACTGCATTCGCACCCCGAGGAACAATTGCGCCACGTCCTCCAGCTGTTGCTTGGGCTCTTTGACACGCTTGAACCAAGCCACCGCCGGATTGGTCGTAATTTCACCAGTTGCGGCAAGCAGCTCCCGGACTATCACATCATACGGAGTGTTCGCCAACAGACTGTCCCTGATCCAAGAATGAAACGCAAAATTTGAAACCGTATCACTCGCAAGGTCCCGCTTGTTATGCAGCAGCATAGCCCATTTGCCCGCAAAGAAATCCGCGTACCCCGAACTCCGAAGCAAACTCTCGATCACCGCGTCACGCTTGCCCGGGTCTTGATTATCCAAAAACGCCTGAGCCTCCTCCCCCGTGGGCAATCGTCCCGCAACGTCCAATGAAACACGCCGCAGAAACGTTGAGTCATCGCACATACCGGAAGGCGGTATTCCGATTCGCTTGAGGTTCGCGAAAACAAGCTCATCAATGAAATTTCTGGAGGGCGGCAATTGCTCCACAGGAGCCCCAAGCGGAATCGAGATACTGCACACCGAAACCAAGCCCGAATAACGCACCATCACCGCCACATTCCCGGGAAGATCCTGCACGGATACCAATCCGTCCTCAGAAGCCTCCGCCATACTCTTGTCGTTCGCCTCGTACAACGCGGTGCGAGAAACGTCCCGAATGCTTCCATCCGAGTAGTGCGCTCGCACCTTCAACTGCAATCGACTTTGAGACTTCAACGAAATCCGGGCCGGCTCCACCTCCACCGAGACAATCTTCGGATCGGAATCCCTCTCATAAATCATCCCCTCGCTGATCCAACGCACCACAGTTTGAAATTCTTCGGAGCCCGGCTCGAGCCTTTTACCTCCACCATGGGGAACAATATTTGCAGCCTTTAACAACAGCAGACTCTGATCCGGGGCCGCAGGAAAAACCCGTCTCCCTTTACCCTCCTTTACAATGTGCTCGTAATCCTCCTGCGGCTCGAATCCAAGAACGGAGAGTCGGAAGCCGCGCTGTCCGATCCCAGCCTTCGCATGACACCCCCCGGAGTTGCAGCTCGCTTTGGTAAGAATGGGCTCGACGTCGTTGACGAAATTTAAAGAAGACCCCGGATCGGCCGCAAAGGAGTCGCCAGCCGCGCCTATCCAAGACGCGACAAACAAACACGCGGCCGCAAGAAACGGGCCTCTCAAAGATAAGACTGGATGCATTGACTTCATTTCGATGGCAAGGCTGCTGGCGATGGCTGAGCGTTCCCCGATGCCGCCGGGGCCTTTGTAGCGGGAGCTTGCGCGACGGGCGCAGTCTTCACCGAAATGCGGATCGGATCCGAAACAAAGAAATCGAGAATATCCTTCGTCGCTGAAGCATCTGTGAGGGCCTTAAGCCGCTTCGCTGCATCGGCGAGAGCAAGCTCCGCCTTTTTTTGTTTCTCCGATGCGGTTTTAGCGGCCTTCGCCGCCTCATCCTTCTCCTCTGCTGCGGCAGCAGCAGCTTTTTCTGACTGCAATTTAGCCGCGGCAACAAGAGCGGTGACCTCCTCGCTGATTCGCTTGTGTTCAGCTTCCGCAGCCTTCAAATCATCTTGGTTCGGACGGTGCTTAGTCACGCCAATCCCGTTGAATGTCAGAGTATGATCGCCCGGCGGCGTTTTTAGCGCAGCAAGATCCAAAACAGCCTCCGAATTAGCAGCCTTAATCGGCAGGTCGATCTCCTTGGCACCACCAAAAACCGATCCATACGGCTTCAGCTTGATTGAGGCGCCATTGAACTCGCCGCGCCAAGTGATTCGAAGCGGGATCTTCAAAGTCTCTCCAACATTCGCCTCCCAGCTGTTTTTACCCTCCGCGACGATCGAGGCAGGGGCTTTCTCAAAATCAGTTACAGAAACAGGCACATCAGCCATCAGTCGCGACTTCGGGAGTTCCGTTGGCGCGTAATCCACCGGCCAAAGCACCGAAGCGAGCCGGCATGGACGGGTCAATTGGGTTCCGTTGACTGTCCCCCGTCCCACCATTCTGGCAATCGAAAAGGCTGGTGTCGCGGACTCCGAAGCCGAGATGAAGAGCATCCCCTGCGCTTTGCCGGCGGGGATTTTCAATCCACTGGCAGTCACTCCTGCGGGCAAGTCTTCGATGGTTAAATCAATCTCGCCATCAAACCCATCGCGACGCACGGTCACCACCTCGAAAGCCATGGTTGTTCCAGCCCTTAGAGCAATTGGCTTCGGGATGGTTCCAAAGTCGTTTTGACGCAATCTCTGGTGAGCGGCCCACGCCACCAGAGAAAAGTCCGGTTGCGCCTTCCTGACCAGCAATCGGTAGGCATTCTCGGAATAAGCGCGAGTGTCGCGGTTGAGATCCCGCACCCGCAACCGGTATACACCGTTCTCTTTGACTTCAAACTTGCCGAGCACATCGGGGGATCCTGCCTGGTAGGCCGGCCCCGTGTAGGTGCTCGCCGGGACATAAGTGCCCATTTTCATTGGCGCAGCAATATCATCCAATTCCGCGATGTCCGTGAGCGTCTCGCGTTCTCCGGTTTGAACGACCCGTTGAACCAGAACGGCAGGATCCGTGTTGAGCCCAAGCCGTTCAGACGCCACCTCAACCCACCAAACCTCCCCCTGCTTCGCCTCGAACTCAAAAATATCCAGATCAGCGGCAGAAGCGAAGCTCCCCGAGAGGTCGCATGGAAGAGTGATCCTCTGGGCCTGCGGCGGCTCATTATTCGGCTCTCTCTCGCGAGTTGGAGCCGCCGGCACAAGACCCTCGGGCGGCCAAGAAAACGCGCTCACTCGCGCCGTGGTTTCTTCAAGGGTTACCGGCCCGGAGCCATCCAGCTCCCGCAAAGTCAGACGATAAAAATACTCCGCACCGCCCTGAAAAGTGAGGTCGTGAATCTTGATAACATAGTTCCCATCGGCGGGCGGCGTAAAATCAAGAACCCCGCTGATCCGATTCACCAGCAGGTCGTCCCCTTTCGAATCAGCAATGATCACAACCGGCGCCAGCTTCGAATCAATGC